>CANGHQ010000019.1 GCA_947453585.1 Burkholderiales bacterium
TGGGGCGGGCGCTGGCGATGGAGCCCCAAGTGTTGCTGCTGGATGAGCCTATGGCCGGCATGAATGTCGAGGAAAAGCAGGACATGTGCCGTTTTGTTCTGGACGTGAACGACGAATTTGGTACGACCGTGGTGCTCATTGAGCACGATATGGGCGTGGTGATGGACATCAGCGACCGCGTGGTGGTGCTGGACTACGGCAAAAAAATTGGTGACGGCACGCCCGACGAAGTGCGCAACAACGAAGACGTGATCAGTGCCTATCTTGGCACTTCACATTAAGGGTTTAGCTATGGCTTTTTTTCTTGAAACACTGCTCGGCGGCCTGATGGCCGGCATGCTGTATTCGCTGGTGGCGCTGGGCTTTGTGCTGATTTACAAGGCCTCTGGCGTGTTCAACTTTGCCCAAGGCGCCATGGTGCTTTTTGCGGCGCTGGCCATGGCCCGTTTTGCCGAATGGATTCCTGCCGTGCTGGGCATCTCGGACCCGGTGCTCGCCAACCTGCTGGCCTTTGTTGGCGCGGGCCTGGTGATGTTTGCCGTGGCCTGGGTGATTGAGCGCCTGGTGCTGCGCCACCTGGTCAACCAAGAGGGCACTACGCTGTTGATGGCCACCCTGGGTATCGCCTACTTTCTGGAAGGCTTGGGCCAGTCTTTGTTTGGCAGCAACATTTACAAGATCGACATCGGCATGCCCAAAGACCCGATGATGATTTTGGAAAAAACGTTTGACGGCGGCATTCTGATCAACAAGGAAGACCTGTACGCCGCCCTGATTGCGGCGGCATTGGTGGCCTTGCTCAGCCTGTTTTTCCAAAAGACCGCCACCGGTCGCGCCTTGCGCGCTGTGGCTGACGACCACCAAGCAGCGCAAAGTATTGGCATTCCCTTGAACCGCATTTGGGTGATTGTGTGGTGCGTGGCAGGCGTGGTGGCACTGGTGGCCGGGATGATCTGGGGCAGCAAGCTTGGCGTGCAGTTTTCATTGACCACCGTCGCACTGCGCGCCTTGCCGGTGGTGATTTTGGGCGGCCTTACCTCGGTGCCCGGCGCCATTGTGGGCGGCCTGATCATTGGTGTGGGCGAAAAACTCTCTGAGGTCTATATCGGGCCCATGGTGGGCGGCGGCATTGAGATCTGGTTTGCGTATGTGCTCGCCCTGGGCTTCCTGCTGATTCGTCCCCAGGGACTGTTCGGCGAAAAGATCATTGACCGCGTTTGAGGATAAAAAATGTTTTACAGAGAAAACGGCCAATTCAAAACCACCTACCGGGCGGACCAGCAGATTCTGCCGATTGCGCAGGACCGCGCAGCGCTGTTCGCAGTGCTGGCCATTGCCTTTGCCGTGGTGCCCGCAGTGGCCAGCGAATACTGGCTCACCAACATCCTGATTCCTTTTTTGATTTTTTCGCTGGCGGCTATTGGCGTGAATATCTTGGTGGGTTACTGCGGCCAGATCTCGCTCGGTTCGGGCGCCTTTATGGCGGTGGGTGCGTACAGCGCCTACAACTTCTTTGTCCGCATTGAGGGCATGCCACTGGTCGTGTCCTTGGTGTTGGGCGGCGTGTGCGCCATGATGTTTGGCATCTTGTTTGGGTTGCCTAGCCTGCGCGTCAAGGGCTTGTACCTGGCGGTGGCCACATTGGCCGCCCAGTTTTTTGCAGATTGGATGTTCTTGCGCATTCAATGGTTCACCAATTACTCGACTTCGGGCTCGGTTTCGGTGTCCAATTTGCAAGTGTTTGGGGTGGCGCTCGACACGCCGCTGGCCAAATACCTGTTTTGCTTGGTCATGCTGGCCGTGATTGCCTTGTTGGCCAAAAACTTGGTGCGCGGTGCGGTGGGGCGTGAGTGGATGGCGATTCGTGACATGGACGTGGCCGCCGCCGTGATCGGCATACGCCCCATGTTTGCCAAGCTCAGTGCGTTTGCGGTGAGTTCTTTTATCGTGGGTGTGGCCGGTGCCTTGTGGGCTTTTATTTACCTAGGCGCCTGGGAGCCAGCGGCGTTTTCGGTGGACCAGTCTTTCAAGCTCTTGTTCATGGTGATCATCGGCGGCATGGGCTCCATCATGGGTAGCTTTTTTGGTGCCGCCTTTATCGTTTTGTTGCCGATTTTTCTGAGCCAGTTTTTGCCGGCCGCTGCAGGCCTTTTTGGTGTTGAAGTTTCCACGGCTGGCATGTCGCACGCCGAGTTGATGGTGTTTGGGGGCTTGATTGTGTGGTTCCTGATTGTGGAGCCGCACGGTCTGGCCAAGCTCTGGTCGGTGGCCAAGCAAAAGCTGCGCCTTTGGCCTTTCCCCCATTGAATGTTTGATTTTTCCCCGCGCTTCCATATTAATTAACAGGAGAAACCCATGAAGCTTCGTAAATTCGCGTTGGCCAGTGTGCTGGCCGCCGTTGGCGCCTCTGCCCTGATGGCGGGCAATGCCCTGGCCCAAAACAAGGAACAGTACATTCCCGTGCTGTCCTACCGCACCGGCCCCTATGCGCCCAACGGCATCCCCATTGCCAATGGCACCATGGACTACTACAAGCTGGTCAATGCGCGTGGCGGCGTCAACGGCGTCAAGATCTTGTTTGAAGAATGCGAAACCGGCTACGACACCGCGCGCAGCGTGGAGTGCTACGAACGCCTGAAGGGCAAGAACGGTGGCGCTTCCGTCATCCAGCCCTGGTCTACCGGCGCTACGTTTGCCATCACCGAAAAAGCCCCTGGCGACAAAATCCCAATCGTGACCTTGGGCTATGGCCGCAGCGAGAGCGCGGACGGCACCGTCTTTAAGTGGAACTTCCCCCTGGCTGGCAACTACTGGGTGGCCGGTGACGTGATCATCCAGGCCATTGGCAAGCGCGAAGGTGGCTTGGACAAGCTCAAGGGCAAGAAGATCGCCTTGGTTTACCACGACAGTCCGTTTGGAAAAGAGTCGCTGCCGATTCTGCAAGAGCGTGCGCAAGCCCATGGTTTTGAGCTGCAGCTCCTGCCTGTGACCGCGCCTGGCGTGGAACAAAAAGCCACTTGGCTGCAAGTGCGCCAGTCGCGCCCCGATTACACGATTCTGTGGGGCTTTGGCGTGATGAATTCCACCGCCCTCAAAGAGGCGCAAGCGACCGGTTACCCCCGCGAAAAGATGTACGGCGTGTGGTGGTCGGGTGCTGAGCCTGATGTGCAAGACGTAGGCGCTGGTGCCAAGGGCTACAACTCGGTGGTGCTGCAAAGCAGCGCCGACTTCAACGCCAAAGTAACCAAGGAAGCCCTGGCCACCCTGCATGCCAAGGGCCAAGGCACCGGACCCAAAGAAGAAGTCGGCCAAGTGCTGTACCTGCGCGGCGCCATGAGCGCGATGCTGACCGTCGAGGGCATCCGTGCTGCCCAAGAGCGTTTTGGCAAAGGCAAGGTCATGACTGGCGAGCAAGTGCGCTGGGGCCTGGAAAACCTGAACCTGACCCAACCCAAGCTTGACGCTCTGGGCTTTGGCGGCGTCCTGCGCCCCATCAGCACCTCGTGCGCCGACCACATGGGTGCTTCTTGGGCGCGTATCCACACCTGGGACGGCAAGGCTTGGAACATCTCTTCCGACTGGATGCAGGGCGACGAGCAAATCATCAAGCCCATGGTCAAGGCACAAGCGGCCAAATACGCCGCCGAGAAGAAGCTGACACCGCGCACCCCGGCGGATTGCCAGTCCTAATCTGACTGCTTTGGTGGCTCTGCGGAGCCGCCAATCCTCAGCGCGGCGCTGTACTAGGTGCTGGTGCTGAGGATTGGTGAAGGCAAAAATTATGGACGCTCAAAAAATCGTACTCAACGTCAATGGCATTGAAGTCATTTACAACCACGTCATCCTGGTGCTCAAGGGGGTTTCCCTGCAAGTGCCCGAGGGGGGCATTGTGGCCATCCTGGGCGGCAACGGCGCGGGCAAAACCACGACGCTGCGCGCCATCAGCAATTTGCTGGCCGGTGAACGCGGCGCTGTGACCAAGGGCAGCATTGAGCTGCGCGGCGAACGTATCGAGAACCTGTCGCCCGCCGACCTGGTGCAGCGCGGCGTGGTGCAGGTGATGGAGGGGCGCCACTGCTTCGCCCACCTGACCATCGAAGAAAACCTGCTGACCGGCGGTTACACCCGCAAAAACAAGGCGGAGGTGGAGGCGAATCTGGAAAAGGTGTACGCCTACTTTCCGCGCCTGAAGACGCGGCGCGCCAGCCAGGCGGCGTATACGTCTGGCGGCGAACAGCAGATGTGCGCCATTGGCCGCGCACTGATGGCCAACCCCAGCATGGTACTGCTCGACGAGCCGTCCATGGGGCTGGCGCCACAAATCGTGGAAGAGGTGTTTGAGATCGTCAAAGACCTCAACGCCAAAGAAAAAGTCACCTTTTTGCTGGCTGAGCAAAACACCAATATGGCGCTGCGCTACGCCGACTACGGCTACATCATGGAATCGGGCCGGGTGGTGATGGACGGCGCGGCCAGCGACCTGGCGAGCAACGAAGACGTCAAGGAGTTTTACCTAGGCGTGGGCGGCGGCGAGCGCAAGAGTTTCAAAGACGTCAAAAGCTACAAACGGCGCAAGCGCTGGCTGGCATAAACCCTTAAAGGAAATCGCATGTCAGACCATTACGACGCGCTTGAACAGCGCGCCCCTGCCGCGCGCGAGGCCGCCTTGTTGGCCGCCTTGCCCGCGCACATTGCCCACGCCAAGGCGCAGGCCCCGGCCTTTGCGCAGTCGCTGGCGCACATTGACGCTGCTGCCATCACCACGCGGGAAGCCTTGGCCACGCTGCCGGTGATTCGCAAACACGCGTTGCTGGAACAGCAAAAAGCCGCGCGCGCGTCGGGCGGCAATGTGTTTGGCGGCTTTAGCGCTCTGGGTTTTGGCGCGTCCATGTCGCGCGTGTTTGCCAGCCCCGGCACGATTTACGAGCCCGAAGGGCGGGGCGCTGACTACTGGCGCATGGCACGAGCCATGTTTGCCGCCGGCTTTCGCGGTGGCGAACTGATCCACAACTGTTTTAGCTACCACTTCACCCCGGCGGGGTCGATGATGGAAACTGGCGCCCACGCGCTGGGGTGCACCGTGTTTGCCGGTGGCACAGGCCAGACCGAGCAGCAGGTGAGCGCCATGGCCGAGCTGCAACCGGCGGGCTATATCGGCACGCCCAGTTTTCTGAAAATCATCCTGGAAAAAGCCCTGGAACTCGGAATTCCCGTGCCCAGCCTGCGCAAAGCGCTGGTTTCAGGCGAGGCCTTTCCCCCTTCTTTGCGCGACTGGATGACGGCCCACGGCGTGGACGCCTACCAGTGCTACGCCACCGCCGATGTGGGCCTGATCGCTTATGAGACCGCCGCCCGCCAGGGCCTGGTGGTGGATGAAGGCGTGATCCTCGAGATCGTGCGCCCCGGCACCGGCGACCCGGTGGCGGTGGGCGAAGTGGGCGAGGTGGTGGTCACCACGCTCAACCCCGCCTATCCCTTGATTCGCTTTGGCACGGGCGACTTGTCGGCCATATTGGCCGGGCCATGCCCCACCGGGCGCAGTAATTTGCGCATCAAGGGCTGGATGGGCCGCGCCGACCAGACCACCAAGATTCGGGGCATGTTTGTGCATCCCGAGCAGGTGGACCAGATCGCCAAGCGCTTTCCAGAAGTGCTGCGCGCGCGCCTGGTGGTCAGCGGCGCCATGGCGCAAGACGTGATGACGCTCAAGGTGGAAAGCGGTTCTGCCGCCGACGGCCTGGCTGAGCGCCTGGCCGAAGCAGTGCGCGACGTGACCAAGCTGCGCGCAGCGGTGGAACTGGGCGCCCCAGGCAGCCTGCCTAATGACGGCAAGGTGATTGAGGACGCGCGCAGCTACCAGTAACGCAATGCGGCGCGCAGCGTGCCTTGGTCGCGGTATGTTTCGAATGTGCCGACGATCTGGGTACTTACACGGATAGGCAAGTCGCCCAATGGCGCTAGACTGCGCTTTTACTGTTCTGGAGCTTTCGATGAAAAAACTGGTCGCCCTTGTGGCCGCACTGTCCGCTGTTTTCGCTTTCGCCGACACTTATCCCTCTAAAACCATTTCGATCGTGGTGCCCTTCGCGGCCGGCGGACCCACCGACCGGGTTGCGCGCGATCTGGCCGAGGCCATGCGCAAACCGCTGGGTGATGTGACCATCGTAGTGGACAACGTGCTGGGTGCGGGTAGCTCCATCGGCTCCAACCGGGTCGCCAAGGCTGCGCCCGATGGCTACACCATTTTGCTCAACCACATCGCCATGGCGACCATGCCAAATTTGTTGCGCAACATGCCTTTCAAGGTTGACACCGATTTTGAATACTTGGGCATGATCAATGAAGTGCCCATGACCGTTATCGCCCGCCCCACCATGCCGGCGAAGAATTTCAAGGAATTTCGCGACTGGCTCAACGCCAACAAGGGCAAGATCAATCTGGGTAATGCAGGGATTGGTTCGGCCTCGCACCTGTGCGGCCTGATGTTCCAAAACGCACTGCAAATCGACATGACCGCCATTCCCTACAAGGGCACCGCACCTGCCATGGTCGATCTGATGGGCGGTCAAATTGACCTGATGTGCGACCAGACCACCAACACCACTGCGCAAATCGAAGCGAAAAAGGTGATCGCCTATGGCGTGACTACTTCCAAGCGTCTGACCACTCCCGCGCTCAAAGACCTGCCGACCTTGCAAGAGGACGGGCTCAAAGGCTTTGACGTGAGCATTTGGCACGGCCTGTACGCTCCCAAGGGAACGCCAGCCGACGTGGTGGCAAAAATCAATCGCGCCCTGAAACTGGCCCTGAAAGATCCTGATTTCATCAAGAAGCAGGAAGCCCTGGGCGCCGTCATCATCAACGACAAACGGGTGGAGCCCGCCGAGCACAAGAAGTTTGTGGCCGCCGAAATCGCCAAGTGGAGCCCAGTGATTGCGGCTGCCAAGGAATACATCGACTAAGCCACACGATTCACGCGGCAACAGCGTGGCTGTTGCGCTGCCAATCCCCTCCAGCAATCGTCTCGGGCTACACGCCCCAGACGATTTCTTTTTTGGCATCCAGACAGCGCTGCGCCATCTGGATAAAGGGCAGGCTGCGCTGGCGCAGGCTCACGGCGGGCCCCGGAGGTGGCGCCTGGCCCTTGTCATGGGCGGCTTGCACCACTTCGGCGCGCGCCTTTTCTTCTAGTGCTACCGCCGCTTGCAGCGCTGCAATGGCTTGGGGCATGTCTTCGGGCAACAAGATGCCCTGTTTGAGATGCGCCGCGTCGTCCTTGCCAATAATCTTGAGAATGGATTCGCCGTTGGGCTGCAACATAATCAGGTCGCCGGTCACTTTGGATTTGAATTTGTAAATCATGATGCGACCAGCATACGCGTTTTGCAGGCCTACGTCGGAGTGTTACCGTGCCCCAGATCCATATTGACCAAAACCACGGACTGTCCTTGACCGACGCGCAAGCCATGGCGGCTGCCTGGGCGCAGTCGGCGCAAGACGATTTCGGCATGCAGGCGCAACTGGCGCCTGACCCCGCGCAGCCGCAAAATGATGCGCTATGGCATTTCCGGCGCACCGGCGCGCATGGCACGCTGCGCGTTACCCCAGAGCGCTTTGTTTTGGATGTGACACTGGGGTTTTTGCTGGGCACCTTCAAAGACCGCATTGAAGCGGGCTTGTTGAATAACCTGGAGCAGCGTTTGAAGCGTATTTCTGCAGTACAGCCCAATTCGGCTCGTATCGATGCAATTGCGCCCAAACCCTAGACAAGCTCACCGATAATCGCGTCTTTGCGATTCTTCTGGTTTTGTCCATACCCCTTATGACGCTTGCCCGTATTACCCCGGTGATTCTTTGCGGTGGCTCTGGCACCCGCTTGTGGCCGCTGAGCCGCAAAAGCCTTCCCAAGCAGTTTGTGCCGCTCATTGGTGAAAAAAGCCTGCTGCGCCTGACGGTGGAGCGGCTGGCGCTGGTCAACCCAGCCATGGTGTGCGTGGCGGCAGACGAACACCGGTTTTTGGTGGCGCAAACCCTGCACGAGGCTAAATTGCGCGGCACGGTGATTCTGGAGCCCTCGGCCCGCAATACGGCCGCCGCCATGGCCCTGGCCGCTTTAGCTGCCCAACCCGCCGATTTGCTGCTGTTTTGCCCCGCAGACCACCATATTCCCGACGCCGCAGCCTTTGCCGCTATGGTCGAGCAGGGCCGCGCTGCAGCGCTGGGTGGTGCCATCGTCACCTTTGGCGTGGCGCCCAGCTTTCCCAGCACGGCTTATGGCTACATCGAACAGGGCGCAGAACGCCCCGATGGCACTCGGAATGTGCAGCGATTCATCGAAAAACCCCAGGCCGCGGTGGCCCAGCAACTGCTGCTGGCGGGCAACGTGCTGTGGAATGGCGGCATCTTTTTGTGCGAGGCGCAGGTGCTGCTGCAGGCCATGCAGCGCCATGCACCGGATATTTATGCCTCTTGCGTTGCCGCCTGGGGCGCTGCTGCCAAAGACGAGGTCGGCGGGCAAACCTTCTTTCGCCCAGACGCGGCGCTTTTTAACGCCTGCCGATCGCAAAGCATTGACTACGCGGTAATGGAACACCACGACAACGTGGCCGTGGTGCCCTTTAACGGCGCCTGGAGCGACGTGGGCAGCTGGAACGCCGTAGCCGAACTGGCTGTGGCCGACGCGCTGGGCAACCGCGCAGGCGGCGAAATCGCCCACGCCCACCACCTCAAAACCCAAAACACCTACATCCACGCCGCAGGCAAGCGCCCCGTGGTGGCGCTGGGCACGCAAGACCTGCTGATCATCGACACGCCCGACGCGCTCTTGGTAGCCAATGTCAGCCATGCCGAGGCCGTAAAAGAAGTGGTGGCCAAGCTGGAGGCCTTGGATGCATCCGAAGCGCTGCACCACCGCCGCGTGGCCCGGCCCTGGGGCTGGTATGACAGCGTGGATATGGGCCCGCGCCACCAGGTCAAACGCATCGGCGTCAACCCAGGCGCCAGTTTGTCACTGCAAATGCACCACCATCGCGCTGAACACTGGATTGTGGTCAGCGGCACCGCCGAAGTCACCAATGGCGAATCCGTACTGATACTCACAGAAAACCAGAGCACCTATATCCCCCTGGGCCAAACCCACCGCTTGGCCAATCCGGGCAAGGTGCCGCTGGAAATCATTGAGGTGCAAAGCGGCTCTTATTTGGGTGAGGATGATATTGTGCGGTTTGAGGATAATTATGGTCGGGGCTGATGGAAGTTTAGTATTTATTAAATAAATTTATCCTTCCTGTGATCCCATATTCATCCATATTCAAAAAGCCCACTCGAGACTCTGTAGATGACCAGCTTGTTGTTTGATTTTGATTAATAAATACATAAATATTAAAGAGGCCGTATCCGGCATATTCTTTAAAAATGTACTCACCAATTATTTATCAGTCATATGGATTGGTGGCCTAAGTCTTGGACTAGTTCCTTTTTATTTAAAACACCTTGGCTCTGATCAATGGGGCGTAGCAGCGATCTGCGTTTCGGCGCAATCATTTTTCATGATGTTGGACGCAGGGTTAAGCCAGTTGATGCCGCGTGATATCGCTAGGGCAGAGGGTAGTCCGGAAAGATTAAATTCGACATTTTTAATATACCGAAGAACGTATAATTCAATTGCAATTATTGGATTCTTAGTCGGACAGGCTTCGACAGAATGGATAATAAGAAATTGGATTAATGGCGGAAATGGGGTGCCGGAGAATACTGAGTTAGCCCTTAGGTTAATGTTCACCCAGTTTTTGTTTCAGTTTTCCAATAATGTCAATATGGGATATTGGAATGGAACGCAGCAGCAAGCGTATGCCAACCTACGTCAAATGACTTTTGTGACCTGCAAGCATGGGATGGCTGTAATTTCTGTATTGATTTTTCCACTCAATGTTTTGTCATATGCAGCGTCTTTTTCACTGATTGCAATGATTGAATACTATTTAAATCGAAGTGCTATAACCCGAAAGTTACCGACACAAGAAAGAAGCCAAATTACTTTGGATTCGGTTTTACTCATCTACAAAGAAGCCGGTTATATCATAGTTGGTGTGCTTATTGGCATACTCGCGCTTCAGTTAGACAGGATAGTTCTTTCGCGGGTTTTGACAGTTGAAATATTTGGTATTTATGTCATTGTCTTAAATCTGGCCCTTGCATTTTTGCAGCTACAGTATCCGATCATGCGTGCACTGCTCCCGAAAATGACAGTTGCAAACGACAGCAGTATTCCAAAAATATTATTGTCGGCTGTACTTTTTTTGTGCGTGGTGCCATGTTTTATTGCTGCGGCGATAGCACCATGGATACTCGATACTTGGGTGGGTAGTGCTGATGTCACAGAGATGGGGAGTGACGCTCTGCGGCTAATATTGATTTCAGTTGGTATCAATGGAATTTACCAGTTAATTTATCAAAAAATGTTAATAGTGAAGTCTGGCCGCTACATTATGGGGGTAAATCTGGCGGTACTTATTGTTGTCTGTTTCGTATTGCTTTATCTGCCTCTGGAAATCGGTGCAACGCCATTTTTAGGTGGGGTTGCTTGGTTGGCCAGTGCGATTGTGCAGCTGACCTTCGGATTAATCTGGCTGCGATTGCGATAGCAAATAAATATTCAAGATTAAATTAAATGAAATCTATCATTCGGAATTGGGTTAAAGCTTTTTTGTTTCCTCGGCCTTTAATTGGATTAATTTATTTGCCGCGATTTTTCAGTCACTATTTAAAATATGCAAGAGCATTGCGGGAAGATAGCTTAAAAATAAGTGACATGCAGCCGTGCCTCGGCGATTGGACGACACACACGCCTTTTGACGCGCATTACTTTTATCAAGGCGCATGGCTTGCTAGATGTTTGAAGAGCAAGGCGCCATCACGTCACACTGACATAGGATCAAGTGTGTTGATGATTGGTGTGTTAAGCGGCTATTTGCCAACAACATTCGTTGACTTTAGGCCAATTAAGACAAACCTGACTGGTTTAACGCCAATGGCTGGCGATATTCTGGCCCTTCCATTTTTGGATAGTACGATTGAATCTGTTTCTTGTCTGCATGTTGTGGAGCACATAGGACTGGGAAGGTATGGAGATCCAATTGATCCAATGGGCAGTCGAAAGGCGTTGACTGAGCTCGAACGTATAGTGGCGATGAACGGGCGTCTTTATTTATCACTTCCTATTGGTCGTGAAAGGATTTGTTTTAATGCGCACAGAGTACATTCGCCAGCTTCGATCCTCAAAATGCTGCCGAGTATGACATTAGTTGACTTTAGCTGGATCGATGATGCTGGCGTATTTCACGAACATGATGAAGTTTCCGCAGCAAATGATCAAGAGTATGCATGTGGCCTATTTCTACTTGAAAAGCAATGAAAATACTTTGCGTCCTGGGCGAACATAATTATGGCGATACGAGGCGCGGTAACGGATACGAGTATGTGAATTTTCTCCCTGCACTTCGACGCATGGGGCATGAAGTTTCACATTTTGAGTCATTTTCTCGGGATGTTTATATTGACTTTCCGGATTTAAATAGAAATTTATTACTCAAAGTCCAGGACTACAAACCTGATGTGATTTTCTTTGTGCTGCTCGGGTATGAGGTCTGGATAGAAACTTTGCAGCTAATTCGAGATGGATCGAACTCGATTCTCATTAACTGGTCGACGGATGATTCTTGGAAGTACGAGCAATTTTCCAAATTTATCGCGCCATCCTTTCATTTGTATGTGACGACCTATCCAGACGCAATGTTAAAGGCAAATCAGGATAGGCACAGCAATTTTTTTAA
>CANGHQ010000020.1 GCA_947453585.1 Burkholderiales bacterium
ACCACCCTGGCGCCGCTATTTGACGGCTGCATGGCCGGACGCACCATGTACGTGGTGCCGTTTTCCATGGGCCCGCTGGGTTCGCACATCGCGCACATCGGCATCGAAATCAGCGACAGCGCGTATGTGGCGGTTAACCAGCGCATCATGACGCGCATGGGCCGTGCGGTGTACGACGTGCTGGGCGTGGACGGCGCTTTTGTGCCTTGCATGCACACCGTGGGTGCGCCGCTAGCCGCTGGCCAGGCCGACGTGAAATGGCCTTGCAACAAGACCAAATACATCGTGCATTTCCCAGAGACGCGCGAGATCTGGTCGTATGGCTCGGGCTACGGCGGCAACGCCTTGCTGGGAAAGAAGTGTTTTGCGCTGCGCATTGCGTCCACCATGGGCCGTGCAGCCGCGCAGGGGCCCTCCGGTAGCCCGGGCTGGCTGGCCGAACACATGCTCATTTTGGGCGTGACCAACCCGGCCGGCAAAAAGTACCACGTGGCAGCCGCCTTCCCCAGCGCCTGCGGCAAGACCAATTTCTCGATGCTGGTGCCGCCCGAGGGCTTTGCGGGCTGGAAAGTCACCACCATTGGCGACGACATTGCCTGGGTCAAGCCGCATTCCGACGGCAAGCTCTACGCAATCAACCCCGAGGCTGGCTACTTTGGCGTGGCTCCTGGCACCAATTACCACACCAACCCCAACTGCATGGCCAGCCTGGGCCACGACGTGATCTTTACCAACGTGGCGCTCACCGATGACGGCGATGTCTGGTGGGAAGGCATGGAAAAAGACACCGGCACCACGCCCGACCATTTGATCGACTGGCAAGGCAAAGACTGGACGCCGCAAATCGCCCGCGAAACCGGCGCCAAGGCGGCCCACCCCAACTCGCGCTTTACCGTAGCCGCCGGCAACAACCCCGCGCTCGACCCCGCCTGGGACGACGCCGCTGGCGTGCCGATTGACGCCTTTATCTTTGGTGGCCGCCGCTCGACCACCGTGCCGCTGGTGACTGAGGCGCGCAACTGGGTCGAAGGCGTCTACATGGCCGCGACCATGGGTTCTGAGACGACTGCTGCCGCCGTGGGCCTGCAAGGCGTGGTGCGGCGCGATCCGTTTGCCATGCTGCCGTTCATTGGCTACAACGTGAGCGACTACTTTCAACATTGGCTCAATATGGGCAACAAGCTAAGCGCCGCGGGCGCCAAGCTGCCCGCCATTTACTGCGTCAACTGGTTCCGCAAGGGCGCTGACGGCAAGTTTGTTTGGCCAGGTTATGGCGAAAACATGCGCGTGCTCAAGTGGATGATTGACCGCCTGGAAGGCACGGCCAAGGGTACCGAGACGGGTTTTGGCGTCCGCCCCACCTACGGCGAAATCACCTGGGACGGCCTGGACTTCACACCGGCCCAGTTTGAGACCGTGACCAGCCTGGACAAAGCCGACTGGAAGACCGAGATCGCGCTGCACACCGAACTGTTCACGCAACTGGCCTACCACCTGCCGGCCGAGTTGGCCGCCACCAAGCTGCAGTTGGAGCAGCGCCTGGCGGCCTGATTCCGCGCGCCCTGCGCCCCTGGCCTAAATGAGCACGGGGCGCTGCGCCGCCATCACCCGGTTGCGGCCTTGGCGTTTGGCTTGGTAGAGCGCGCCGTCAGCGGCGTGCAACAGCGCGCCCAAAGGCTCCTGCTGGTCACAGCAAGCCACCCCAATGGACACACTGACCGGCAAGGTCGCCCCTGAACTCAGGGCAAAGGGCTGGCGCGCCACGGAGGCGCAAATACGCTCGGCTATGCCCGTGGCCAGCGGCAAATCGACGGCTGGCAGCAGCACACAAAACTCCTCGCCGCCATAGCGCGCGCACAGGTCGCCCGGCCGCAAAGCGAACTCAACACGCCGCGCCACCTGGAACAAGACCTGATCGCCCACGGCGTGGCCATGCTCGTCGTTCACGCGTTTGAAGTGGTCAATGTCGATCATCAAAATCGAGACTGCCCGTGAGCTCGTCTCCTGGCAGCGCAAGGCGTGGGCGTAATGGCGATCCATCCAGCGCCGGTTGTAGAGGCCCGTCAGCGCGTCCGTCTCGGCGTCCTGGGTTAGGCGCTGCTGCTGGGCCACGGCTTCGGTGAAGCCGTCGTTGGCCTTGCGCACCCGCGCCGAGAGCAAACGCAGCAAATTGAGCGCAATCCTGGGCTCGGTTTGCATGGACTGCCATAGTTTGGCGGCGGGCACCGCCAGCAGGCAGCAATCTTGTTCGGCAATGGCCCAGGCATTGGGCAACTGCCCGTCGATCAGCGACTGTTCGCCCACCGTTTCGCCAGGCTCAATGCGGGCAACCTGTTTTCTGGCCGCTGCGGCGCTGGCCGCACTCCGGCGGTCCGAAGGATGCGGTGCAGGCGCCGACTCCAGCCAGACCGACAACTCCCCGCTCAAGAGCAGGAACAGCGTGTCGTGCGCCACTCCCATACCGATCAGCGTTTCACCCTGGCGGATGTAGCGCACAGGCGCGTCGGTCAGCCAATAATGCAAGGCATCGGTGGACACGCCGTCGAGCAAATGCGAGCGCAATAGCAGTGCGTGCAGCGCCGGGGCAAGCTGCGCTGCGCGCTCTGGGGCCAAGCGTGCCGAAGCCGCAAGACCGGAACACTTAAGGCCGTCAGTATTCATCCCCCTGCCCCTGCTTTGCGTTGGTCTAAGAACTGCGTCGCCCCGACCGGGGCAGCGCGCAAATGCTCTATTGATTTGAAGAGTGCGATGTTATGCCATTACTAATCATATTTAACATTGAAATTTGCAATTAACTTGGTATTTCAAAGACTCTGGATGTTTGGCATCTGCCGCCTGGCAGTTTTGCCGAGCCGACGAAGCGCTGCGCTGCCAAACGCCAAATTGGCACTTGGCAGCGGCTAGGGATAAACCCCTAAACCCGATCTGCGTCACCGCGCGAGATGGTCGATAAGCAAAGTTCCGCAGGCGCGCCGCTCTCCAATGAAACAGGCACTTTTTTGGACCGAAAACTGGCACTAGAACGGTGCAAATCTGGCCCGGCTCTGGCACTATAAAGGCATGCATCTGGCTCTACTCGCAGGGCGCTGCGCCGTACAAACTCATGTGCTCATGCGGTTGGGTTATGAGACGGGCGTTAGCATGGGCCTGGCGCTATCTGCACATTTTTTATTGAAAGGTATCTTTATGAAAAAGACTTTGCTTCCCGTACTGGCCAAGACCCTGCTGGGCTTGCTGGTGGCTGTGGGTGTTTCCTCGGCTTTTGCACAGGCCAAAAAAGAGGTCACCTTTGCGCACCAGGACATGCAGCTGCCACTTCGCGTTTTGATGGACGCTGAACTGGAAAAAGCAACCGGCTACAAGATCAACTGGCGCATGTTTGGCGGCGGTGGTGAAGTCATCAAGGCCATGGGCTCCGGTGACGTACAAATCGGTGAAGTGGGATCGAGCCCCTTGGCTACCGCCACCAGCCAGGGCCAAGACCTGCGCCTGGTTTACATCCTTGACGATATTGCCGCATCCGACCAACTGGTGGCGCGCAATGGTTCCGGCGTGAACGGCTGGAAAGACTTGGTAGGCAAGAAAGTCGGAACGCCTTTCGCATCTACCGCCCACTATTCCCTGATGGTTGGCTTGCGCCTGGAAGGCATTGATGCAAAAAGCGTCAACGTGATGAACCTGCCACCGCCCGCGATTGCTGCGGCTTGGGAGCGTGGTGATATCGACGCCTCCTTCATCTGGGATCCCGTCCTGTCAAAAATCAAGCGCAACGGCAAAGCCATCGCCACTTCTGGCGACATTGGCAAAAAAGGCTACCCCACGTTTGACGGCTTGGTCGTCAACGCCAAGTGGGCCGCTGAGAACCGCGACTTCGTGGTGGCTTTGATCAAAGCGATCACCAAGGCCGACGCCGACTACCGCGCCAATGTCTCGAAGTGGTCCGTAGGTTCACCTCAAGTCAAAGCCATTGCCAAGTGGACCAAGGCTGACGAAAAAGACGTGCCTGAAGCCATGGCTGCGTTTGTGTTCCCTGACACCGCTGCACAGCTGTCTAACGCCTGGTTGGGCGGCGGAGCTGCCGGTGGTGCCGCCAAGACGCTGGAAAACAGCGCCAAGCTGTGGAAAGAAATTGGCCGCATCCAGGAAGTCAAGCCTGACTACAGCGTTTTTGTGGACAGCAGCTACCTGCGCGATGCATTGAAGTAATCTGCGCTGACCACGTCCGGGGCACCTTGCCCCCAAACGTGGACTGCATGCCACCCGAGGGGCAACTTGTGAAAAGTTCGCCCCTTTTTTTTGAATAGATGTTTTCTCCAGACTGTTATGCCCACATTGCAAATCAAAGACCTGACGGTGAATTACGCCGTCAAAGGCGGCACCCTGCAGGCACTCGCGCCGGTGAACCTTGAGATGAAGGGCGGCGACTTTGTGGTCGCGCTCGGCGCGTCCGGTTGCGGCAAGACCACGCTGCTCAATTGCATCGCCGGCTTCTTGCCCCCGTCCAGCGGCGAAGTGCTGCTCAACGGCGAACACGTGGAAGGCCCGGGCGCCGACCGCGGCGTGGTGTTCCAAAAGCATGCGCTCATGCCTTGGCTCAGCGTGATTGACAACGTCTGCCTGGGCCTGCGCATGCGCGGCGTGGGCACGGCAGAGCGCCGGCGCATCGGCGAAGCAAAACTGGCCCTGGTGGGTCTGGAGAAATACGCTGACCGCGCGGTCTACGAACTCTCGGGCGGCATGCAGCAGCGCGTAGGCATTGCCCGCGCCCTGGCCAGCGACCCCGAAGTGCTGCTCATGGACGAGCCCATGGGCGCGCTCGACGCCTTTACCCGCGAGACGGTGCAAGAAATTTTGCTGCACGCCTGGACCGAGTCCAACAAGATGGTGTTCTTCATCACCCACTCGGTGGAAGAAGCCCTGTTCCTGGCCACGCGCCTGATCGTGATGAGCCCGAGCCCCGGCCGCATTACCCACATTTACGAAGACGTGCCGTTTTCGCGCCAGTTTCTGGAGCACGGCGACACCCGCAAAGTGAAGTCTGAGCCCGAGTTCATCCGCATGCGCGAAGAAGTGCTGTCCATCATTCACCAACGCGAGGCAGCCCATGTCTAAGCCAACTACTGCAGCGCTCAAGACCAGCGCCTTCAAAATTCCTGGCGAGGGCTCCAGCGCCTTCATCACCACCGTGACCATTGCCGTAATGGCGGGGCTGTGGTTTCTGGTCACCAATATGGGCTGGATCAAGCCGATCTTTTTGCCTTCGCCACAGGCCACCTACCAGCAGTTTTACGAGTACCTGACCGGCGCGGCCAACGACAAGCCGCTGTGGGAGCATTTCATGGCCAGCATGCTGCGCGTGTTTGCTGCCTTTTTTCTGGGTTGCGTCACCGCGATTCCGGTGGGGATTGCCATGGGCATGTCGCGTTTTTGGCGTGGCATTTTTGACCCACCCATCGAGCTGCTGCGCCCGCTGCCGCCGCTGGCCTATTTGCCACTGATCATCATCTGGTTTGGCATTGACGAGTTCCCCAAGGTCTTGCTGATTTACCTGAGCTGCTTTGCGCCGCTGGCCATGGCCGCGCGCTCCGGCATGCGCAGCGCGTCGCAAGAGCAGATGAACGCAGCCTATTCGATGGGCGCGAGTTACAGCCAGGTGATCTGGCACGTGGTGCTGCCTGCGGCCATGCCCGAGATTTTGGTAGGTATGCGCATCTCGATCGGATTTGGCTGGAGCACGCTGGTGGCCGCGGAAATGGTGGCCGCCAATGTGGGCCTGGGCCAGATGGTGCTTAATGCGTCTAATTTCTTGCGAACCGACATTGTGGTGATGGGCATCATCGTGATCGGCTCGGTGGCTTTTGCCTTTGACCTGCTCATGCGCTGGGTCGAGAAGAAAGTGGTTCCTTGGAGGGGACGGATGTGACAGCAGCACCTGGATTTTTCAAACCCATTACCGGCTCGGTCATGCCGCGCTTTGCGGGCATTGCCACGCTCATGCGCCTGCCCTATGTGCAGGCGCAAGACCCCGAATTTGCCGACGTAGAAATTGGCCTGGTGGGTATTCCCTGGGACGGTGGCACCACCAACCGCCCTGGCGCCCGCCACGGCCCGCGCCAGGTGCGCGATATTTCCACCATGATCCGCAACGTCAACCGCGCAAGCGGCATCGCGCCGTTTTCGCTGTGCAACTGCGCCGATCTGGGCGACACGCCGGTCAACCCAGTGGATCTGATGGATTCGCTCGCGCGCATCGAAACCTTTTTTAACGGCGTCTGCAGTGCGGGCATTACGCCCTTGTCGGTGGGCGGTGACCACCTGGTGTCGCTGCCGGTGATGCGCGCCATCGTCAAGCAAACCGGCCCCTTGGGCATGGTGCACTTTGACGCCCACACCGACACCTGGGACGGCTACTTTGGCGGCTTCAAATACACGCACGGCACGCCGTTCAGGCGCGCGGTAGAAGAAGGCCTGCTCGACCCCAAGCGCACGGTACAAATCGGCATCCGCGGCGCGCTGTACAGCGACGCCGAAGACACCTGGGGCCAGGAACAAGGCATCCGCGTGATCGACATCGACGAGTTCAATGCCCTGGGCGTGGAAGGCACGATTGCCGAGGCCCGGCGCGTAGTGGGTGATGGCGCCACCTATGTCAGCTTTGACGTGGACGCGCTCGACCCGGTCTACGCCCCCGGCACCGGCACGCCCGAAATCGGCGGCATGACCACCCTGCAAGCCCAGCACGTGGTGCGCGGCCTGCAAGGGCTGAACCTGGTGGGCGGCGACGTGGTCGAAGTCTCGCCCCCGTTTGACCCCAGCGGCAACACCGCCCTGGTGGGCGCGACCATGATGTTTGAGATTTTGTGTGTGCTGGCAGACAGCGTGCGCAAACGCCGGGGCTGAAGAAAACCAAAGCCCGAAGGAGTTGCCATAAACCGCCACCACATCAGCTCTGGCTCGCGCTTTGAGACCGAAATCGGCTATTCGCGCGCCGTGGTGGCGGGTGACTGGGTGTTTGTGTCGGGCACCACCGGCTTTGACTACGCCACCATGGCCATCTCGGCCGACGTGCGCGAACAAGCCGCCCAATGCTTCAAGAACATCGCCGCCGCCCTGGCCCAAGCTGGCGCCAGCCTGGACGACGTGGTGCGCGTGAATTACATCCTGCCCAACACCGCCGACTTTGAACCCTGCTGGCCAGTGCTGCGCCAATACCTGGGCCAGGCGCGCCCGGCGGCGACCATGGTCAGCGCGGGGCTGCTGGACCCGCGGATGAAGATTGAGATTGAGGTGACGGCGCTTCGGCGGCAAGTTGCCGTTTAGCGCCCTTGCGATGCACTTGCGGGCTTGACGCCAATCGCCTGCACCACCGCCCCCAGCCCGGTGTGAAACGTGCCTTCCAGCACCTCGCGCTCCAGTTCCAGCAGATGCACAAAGTCCAAACCGGGCAGCTCGGCGCGCAGCGAGGCTGCGGTTTGCATCAGCTCCACCGATTTGCCGCCGCCCGTGCCGTGCTTGATCTGGTCGGGCGTGTAGGCCTCCAGCAAAAACACGCCGCCGGGCTTGAGTGCGGCGAGCACCTTGCGGTATAGCGCCTGGCGAATGGCGGGTGGCAGGGGACAGAAGATGGAAACGATGGCGTCCCAAGTGTTCACGCCCAATTCATAGTTGGCCAGGTCGGCGCATACCAGATCTACCGCCACTCCCTTGGCGTCGGCCAGGGCTTGGGCTTTGTCCAGGCCCACTTGCGATCCATCGACGGCGGTGACTGCGTAGCCCTGCTGGGCCAGAAACACCGCGTTGCGCCCTTCGCCTTCGGCCAGGCTCAGGACGCGGCCCTTTGGCAGGTGCGCAAAGTTGGCGGCTAAAAAGGTGTTGGGCTCGGTGCCGTAGGCGTATTCTTTTACGCTGTAGCGTTCATTCCACATGGCTTGTCTCCGGTAAGGTTGGGCGCCACTTGCCGGTGTGGCTGGGGTATTGCATAGGGCGCGCGGGCTGGTGAGGCCTAAGCCGATGCTCCAGTGCGCGATTTCGCTTGAGCACCATGGGGCTGAACTGCGTTGGGCTGCCCTTACTCAGACAGAACACCGGTGACGTATTTGTGCAGCACGCTCGCGATCAGGGTTTGATAGGGCATGCCCTGTTCCAGCGCCTTGACTTGGATATCGTTCAAATCTCCTGCAGACAAGCGGATGTTGACGCGCTTGTCCTTGATACCGGTAGCGCGCGCGGCCGCTTTGAATTTAGCCAACTCGCTCTTGGTGGCAATGGACTGCAGCTGGCCTTTATCAAAGGCCTCCAGTATTTCGCTCTCAAATGGATCAATTGTTGGCATCGGATGCCCCCTGCTTCAAATAGTCCCGCGTAGCCTTGCGGCTGGGAATGGCTGTTTTGAGAAAGAAATGGTCTTCGGCTTCCACAAAGGGCACCAAATAGGCGTAATTGTCAAAAGCCACGACCAAAATCCTTTGCCCTGGGTACCTTTGCGCGTTGGGGTGGGCGAGGATGTCCAGAAGCCCACCAGCCTCAATGGCCACCACCATATGCTCGAAAGAAACGCCTCGGTCTTGCTTGAGGGCTTCATTCTTGACAGGGTTCCACCGAAAAGGTTTCATTTGCGCCATTATGGCACTGTGTGCCTTTTGTCGTCACGTCGAAGCAGGGACTTGGACACCCGCCTATCGCGCCTGCGCAATCGCCTTCTTCAAGTCCCGGTATTCCTCGCACGAAAAAGTGCAAATCTTGTCCAGGCTGGCCAGGTGTTCTTTGGCTTTGTCGAGCTGGCCCATCTGGATGTAGGCGATGCCGATGTATTCGTGTGCGCCTTTGTGTTTGGGGTCCAGGGTGAGCGCCTGCTTGTAGGCCACCAGGGATTCGTCGTACTTCTTCTGATTGCGCAGGCTGTAGCCCAGCAGATTAAAGCCGTCGGCGCTGCGCGGGTTGGTGGCGGTGTAGGGTTCGAGCACGGCTTGGGCGCCAGCCCAGTCTTTGCGCGCAATGGCGGTTTTGGCTTTTTCAAGTTCGGTGTCGCGCGGGCTCGGTGGGCTGGTATCGGCGGCAAAGGCAAACGTGCTGGCCAGCAGGCAGGTTGCAAGCAAAAGGCGAATGAAGGGCATGGTGGTGTTTCCTGAAGTGGGGGCGAGATGCCCAACAAACTCTACCGGGTTTGGCCAATATTTGCCCTTGGCCGCAGCATGGGCCTGCGCGCTGTCAAGAATCTGCACCGCGTCGGCTGGCGCTCGGGGCCTTAGTCTGGCGCCGGCACCGCTTTGCTGTACGCAAAATACACCTCGTCACGCACCCAGCCCAGGGCTTCGTAGGCGGCTTGGGCGGGGGTGTTGGTCTTGGCGGTGCTCAGGTCCAGGCGGCACATGCCGTGGTCGCGGGCGGTTTGCTCGGCGGCCAGCAAGAGCTGGTTGCCCACGCCAGCGCCCCGGGCGGCTGGCGCCACATACAGGTCATACAACGCGTAAATCGGCTTGGCCTCCAGCGAACAAAACGTGGGGTAAAGCTGGCAAAAACCCAGCGCAGCGCCTGCGCCGTCACACGCCAGCAAGATCACCGATTCGCCTTTTTGCAGGCGCTGCTCAATATAGGTGCTGGCCAGTGCCAGGTCGCTCGGGTATTGGTAGAACTGCCGGTAGGCGTCAAACAGTTGTGCCACCGCAGGCAGGTCTTCCAGGGTGGCGGTGTGAATGTGCGGTGCTGTCATGCCAGACGCAATCCCACGCGGCGTGGCGCTCCGCGCGCCCGGGCCAGCTCGTCCACCGCCAGGCCCAGGGCTTTGATGCCAGGGCCAATTTGTTCGGCGGCAATCGACGACAAGCGCAGCCGGAAATAAGAACACGGATAGGGCGGGTGCATGAAGAAGGCCTCGCCGGCCTCGATCAGCACGCCGTGGTTGCGGGCGATCAGGGCGAGTTCGGCCGAATCTACCCAGGCCGGGGCCCGCACCCAGACCGAGGCGCCGCCCGAGGGCAGGGTGAATTCAAAATCGGGCAGGTGGCTGCGCAGCGCGCGCGCCACCAGGGCCATGCGTTCTTGCATGGCTTGGTTGACGCGCCGGGCGTGGGCGTCGTGGTGGCCCAGCGACAAAAACAGGGCAAAGGCATGCTGCAAAAACGCGCTGGGGTGGCGCACCATGGCGTGGCGCAAGCCGCGCAACTCGGCAATCAAGGCGCGCGGCGCCACGATATAGCCCAAGCGCAAAGACGGCGACAGGCTTTTGGAGACCGAACCCACGTAGATCACGCGTCCCACCTTGTCCAGGCTTTTGAGCGCGGGCATGGGGTCGCCCTCATAGAGGTTTTCGGCCTCGTAGTCGTCTTCGATCACCACAAAATTTTGGCTCTCGGCCTGCTGCAGCAGGCGCCGGCGCCGCTCCAGCCCGAGGGTGCCGGTGGTGGGGCTTTGGTGCGAGGGGGTGACAAACACATAGTCCAGAGAGGGCAGGTGTTCCACCACCAGGCCCTGGTCGTCTACTGGCAGCGGCACGCACTGCGGCTGGCGCAGGGCAAAGCTGTTGCGGGCATGCGGGTGGCCGGGCTCTTCCAGGCCCACGCGCTGGCTGGCGTCAAACAAGGCCTCGGCCAGCAGGTAATAAGCGTGCTGGGCGCCCACGGTGATCAAGATTTCTTCGGGCAGGGCAAACACGCCGCGCTTGGGCAGCAGGCGCAGGCGGATTTGCTCGATCAGCTCGGGCACGTCGCCGAGTTCAAAGTCGGGCGTCCAGTGCGGCAGGTGGGCGCGCGCCAGGCTGTGCACGCAGCATTCGCGAAAGGCCTCGGACGGAAACAGCTGCGGGTCGTAGGTGCCGTAAACAAAGGGGTAGGCGTAGCGGCGCCACTGGTCGGGTTTGGCCAGGGTGCGCTGATCCGTGAGCGAGCGCAGTACCCGGGCCGACCAGTCGGGTTGGGCGTTGATGCCTGCGGCGTTGGCTAGGTTGGGGGGCTGCGGCGCGGCTACCGGGCTGTGGCGGGCGGGCACGGCGTGCGCCTGGTTAGTAACAAACACGCCGCTGCGCGGGCGCGACTCGATAAAGCCGTCATCCATCAGATGCTGATAAGCGGCTGTTACGGTGTTGCGGCTCAGGCCCAGCACCTGGGCCAGTTCGCGCGACGAGGGCAGCAGCGCGCCCACCGGCAGGCGCCCATCCAAAATCGCCTGCACCACAGACAGGCGCAGGCGCTGCTGCAGTGGCAGCGCCGGTTTGTCGGGCAAAGCAAACAGGCTTTCCCATTGGGCGTCTTTGGTGCGGTGGAGCGGGGTCATGGGGGTGAGGGTTGGTGCCAAACCAGTATACGCAGGGCCAGACAGAGCCAGTGCAGCCCAGCCAGCCTTGCCGCTGGCTTGCCCGAATCTGCCCATCTGGCTCTAGCCCGATGGTGCCAAGCGTCCTATCCTGCGGCGATTGTTTGCAACCAACTTGGAGCGCTCCTTGACCACCGTTACCGAATCCACCCTGGCCGCCTTTAGCGAAGCCTGGAACCGCCACGATGTGGACGGCCTGATGTCTTTTATGAGCGACGACTGCGTGTTCATGACCGCCGGCGGCCCGGACGCCTGTGGCGCGCGCCATGTGGGCCGCGAGGCTGTTGCCAAAGCCTTTGCCGGTGCCTGGGGCGCCTTGCCCGATGCCAAATGGACCAACGGCGTGCATTTTGTGCAGGGCGACTTTGGCGTCTCGCAGTGGACGTTTAGCGGCACCGCCGCTGACGGCACCCGCGTTGAGAGCGACGGCGTGGACATCTTCACCTTCAAGGACGGCAAGATTGCGGTGAAAAACGCGTTCCGCAAAGCCCGCCCC
>CANGHQ010000021.1 GCA_947453585.1 Burkholderiales bacterium
ACGATCTCGCCGTTGGCCTTGGGCGCTTGCACGATGCGCAGCTTTTGCTCAGGCGAAATGCGCGCGCAGATCTGCACGCTTTGCATGCGCTGCTGCAGTTGGGCGTCAGTCATGGCGCCAAGCGTGTCGCCGGTCAGGATGTCGTCCCCATGGCTGCCGTCAAGGTGCGCGGCTTTTGCGATGGCCTGGGCCGTTACCGGATAGTCGCCGGTGATCATCACCACGCGGATGCCTGCGTTATGGCATTGCGCCATGGCCGCCGGAATCTCCGGGCGCAGCGGATCAGCCAGCCCCAAAAGACCGAGCAGTTCAAAGTCAAAGTCATGGGCCTGGGCAGGTAAGGCGGTGCCGACATGGCGCGAGCGCGCCACCGCCAGCACGCGCAGGCCGTTGGCCGCCATGGTGTCCACAGCCGCTTGCACCGGCGCGCGCTCCTCAGCGGGCAGGTGGCACAGGTCCAAAATCGCCTCGTGCGAACCTTTGGCCGCCACGCAATGGGTGTTGGCCTGGCCGCTGATGTCGCCCGCGTCGCTGCCCGGCGTGGCGCGCCACACATGGGACATGGCGCGCAGCTCGGGCGTCAGGCCGTATTCCTGCACCAGTTGCCAGCTGCCATGCAGGTGTTCGGTCCCCAACAACGTCTGCTGACCCAGGCGGTGAAAGGCTTGCTCCATCGGGTCTTGCCCTGCCACCTCGCTTGCCAAAATTGCATATTCCAGCAGCGCATGAAAGTCCTCTGGCAGGGCGACTGGAGTGGCATCGTCCAGGGCCAGGCTCTGGGCTGGCGTGGCGGCGCTAGCGGGCAGGTGCAGCGCGGTCACGGTCATGCGGTTTTGGGTCAGGGTGCCGGTTTTGTCCGCGCACAGCACCGAGGTCGCGCCCAGGGTCTCGATGGCCGCGATGCGGCGGGTCAGCACCTGCTGGCGGGACAAACGCCAGGCGCCCAGCGCAGGCAGCACAGTCAGGACCACCGTAAATTCCTGCGGCATCAAGGACATGGTCAGCGCAATGCCTGAGAGCAGCGCCGCCATCCAGTCACCGTGGGACAGGCCCAAGATCAGCACCAGTCCCGCACTGGCCAGCAGGCCAATGGCCGCCAGAAGCTGCACCAAGCGGGCCATTTGCGCCTTGAGCGGCGACAGTTCCTGACCCAGTGCGCCCAGTGCGCTACCGATGCGCCCCATTTCACTGCGCGCGCCCGTGGCGCTGACGCGGGCCAGGCCGTGGCCGCGCACACACAGGGTGCCGCAATACATCTGGGCCAAACCGTCGCCACCGGGGCGCGGAGGCGTGGTTGGCGCGCTGCCATTGCTTGGTAATTTGGACACCGGTACCGCCTCGCCGGTGAGCAAGGATTCGTCAACAAACAGCTCGGTGCCGCTGAGCAAGACCGCGTCTGCGGCAATCCGGTCGCCCTCGGCCAAGACCAATATGTCTCCGCGCACCACCTCGCTCCCGGCAATGCGCTGTTGCTCGCCATCGCGCAACACCAGCGCGCGTGGGGCGCTGAGTTTGCGCAATGCGGCCAGGGCGTTTTCGGTGCGGCCTTCCTGGTACAGCGTCAGGGCCAGCACCAGCAGCACCATGGCAAACATCACCGCGCCTTCTTGCAAATCGCCCAAGACCAGGTAGAGCACACCGGCGGCAAGCAGGAGCGCAAACATCGGGTCTTTGAGCGTCTCGGCGGCGATGTCACGCCAGCGGCGTGTGTGTTCGCCGCTGATCAGGTTGGGTCCGTCCTCGCGCAGTCGGCGTGCTGCCTCCCGCGTGCTCAGGCCAGCCAGTGGATCCCCGTTCATCCAGCGCTAAAGCGGTGCCAGGACAAAGTTTTGGATCGCCCCCGCACCCGAAATATCCACGTCCACCGACTGGCTTTGGTAGCCCGCAGCCACGCCGCCAATGCTGTACAGCCCCGCACGTGCGGTCTGTGCCACCAGCCCGATCGGCAAGCTGCTGCTGTACTGGCCCAACAGGGGCGCGGCCGTGGGCAAGCTCAGCGAATACGATCCTGCAGGCGTGGCGCTGTCGTCGGCCGCGACCCACCGGATGGTGGCCACAGGCGTGCTGCTACCCACTCTTTGGAGGGCCTGGACATAGGCCACATCAGTTGCGCTGGTCGGGTTCAGGATGGCAGTGCCGCTGACGGTGTTGCTGGCTGACGCGGGCAGGGCGATAGGGGCGCCCACGGTGCTGAGTACCGAGACGCTGGTCGTGCTGCTCACCGGCACGGCCGCGATCACCGCGCTGGCGTGGTCATTGGCGGTCAGCACCACGTCGTAGCTGCCCACCGGCAGGCGCGCCAGGAAAAACTCGCCGGTAGTGGCGCTGGGCGCAGTGGCCCGCACGATCGCGCCGTTTTGCTGTGCTGTGACCGTCACGCCAGCGGCCAAAAGGGCGGGATCGACATAACCGTCAATACCGTTCAAAACAAAAGGAATGGCCTGGATGACTGGTTTGAGGGCATAACTACCATTTCCCCGGCGCACCACTGATTTGCAAGCGTCGAAGTCCAGCAGCACATCAGCCCGCTGTCCGGCCACCACCGTGAATTCATGCACCAGCTTGATGCCGCTTTGCACGGCGCTGGGCGTGATCAGCGGCGTCTCGTTGGTCTGGCCGCTGAGCAACACCGAATTGGCCAGGCCTGCGCCCGTGTTGGGGTCAAGCACCAAGCGCAGCTGCGTGTATTTGCCGGCCTGCAGCGGGACTTCACCGATTTTGTCGAGCACGCCGTTGTTCAGTTGCAGCAGGTTGATCTTGCGGTTGACGGCGATGTCAACCCAGCCAGCGTCGCCTTCAGTGGCGCTGCTGCTGGTGTGCACGCGCACCGTGCTGACCGTGACGTTCACCGCGTCAAAACCGCAGGCCGGCGCGTCTGTGATGGATACCCCCAAGGTGCCGTTCGATGTTCCCGCGCTGCCACCACCGCCACTACAGGCGGCAAGCGCCAGTGCTGTGGCTAAGGCGAGTGTTGTGGCGACACGCGCCCCCCATTTCGACGCAGTTTGGCTTGCTTTGAATGGCATTGGATTGCTCCCATGGACGGGTTGGAGTTGCGAGCGTCCATCCTAGGTGCGGCCTTGCCAACGCGACTTGACTTGCGTCACTGCCCAGCCTGTTTCTGGGCGGCGCCCGCGTTCAGGGCAGCAATACAGTAGCGCCCACCGTTTTGCGCGACTCAAGGGCGCGGTGCGCATCGGCAGCGTCTGCTAGTGCAAAAGTTTGCGACGCTTCGCTCTTGATCTTGCCCGCAAGCACCATGTCAAACACTTCTTGCGCCATGTCCAGCATGTGCGCGCGCGGCATGATGTAGTGCATCATGGCCGGACGGGTCAGCCACAGCGAGCCCTTGGCCGCCAGTTGCATGGTGTCTATCACCACCGGGCCCGAAGATGTGCCGTTGCTCACCAGCGTGCCGCGTGGCTGCAGGCTGTTGAGTGAGGCCTCCAGCGTGTCCTTGCCCACCGAATCAAACACCACGGGAACGCCCTTGCCGCCGGTGATTTCTTTTACCCGTTGTGCAATGTCTTCACGCCCGGTGATGATGGTGTGGGTGCAGCCGTTTGCTTTGGCTAGCGCCGCTTTTTCGTCGGTGCTGACGGTGCCAATCATGGTCACGCCCAGAGCGCGCGCCCACTGGCAGGCGATCAAGCCCACGCCACCGGCGGCGGCGTGGTAGAGGATGGTTTCGCCGCCTTTTAAGGGGAATACCTGGCGAAACAGGTACTGCGCAGTCATGCCCTTCATCATCAGGGTGGCCGCAGTGCTGTCGGAGATGCCGTCGGGCAGTTTGATCAGCACGACAGCGGGCATCAGGCGCACATCAGAATAGGCGCCTTGCGGGCCAATCAGGTAACCCACACGGTCGCCTACGGCAACTTCGCTCACGCCTTCGCCCACTGCTTCGACCACGCCCACGGCGTCCGAACCCAAGCCGCTGGGCAGAGGCGCCGGATAGCGACCGGTGCGCACATAGATGTCAATAAAGTTGACGGCAATGCCCGTGTGGCGCACACGTGCCTGGCCGGGGCCGGGCTCGCCCACTTCGACGGTTTCCAGGCGCAGGACCTCGGGGCCGCCGGTTTCATAAAAACGAATTGCTTTTGCCATGGTGTCAGGCCACCTTGCGCAAATAACCCTGGTGCCCTTGCTTGGGGTTGGGGGCAAAGCCGTTTTGGGCCAAAGTTTCTTCGGTGGTGTCGTAAAAAACGCCAATCTTGCAGATCTTGCGCGCCTCTTTGCCGGTGGCGATAGGGCGGCCGAATTCGCGTGAGATGCGCACCAACTGCTCAATCTGGCGCACGGTGCTCATTTTGGACTGGTGGTCTTGCGTCCACAGGTTGTCTTCAATGCCGCAGCGCACATGCAAGCCCATGGCAATGCCCATCATGTTGATGGGCAACACGTTGCGCATCGAGCTTTCGACCGTGAGCATAGAACCGTCGGGAATGGCGCGCAAAAAATTGGCAAGGTTGTAGATGCTGGGCGCGTCCATGCCGCCGCTGATGGCGACCCAGTTCATGACCAGCGGGCCTTTGTAGACGCCGCGGCGCATCAGACGCTCCACCGTCTCAAAGCTGTTGATGTTGTAGAACTGAAAGGCGCTCTGGATGCCCGCAGCGCTCAGGCGGCGGATGTGCTCTTCCACCCAGCCGGGGCCGGCCGGCACGATCATTTCGCGGTAGGCCTGGTAGATCTCGGGTTCGGCCATAGACGTGCCGGCGTAGTCGGCGATGTCCATGTGCTCGAGCACGTTCATCTGCGAGGTGTTGACCGTCACCGTCACCTGGTCGGGCTGGGGGTCAAGTTCGGCCAGCATGTGGCGGGTGTCGTCCGACAGCCACTTGGCGGCAGCGCCGTCGGTCTCGGGAGCAAAAGAGATGGAGCCGCCTACTTGGATCACCATGTCGGGCACGGCTTTGCGCACACCGGCAATCAGTTCATTGAACTTGGACAGGCGTTTGCTGCCCTTGCCATCCAATTCGCGCACATGCAGGTGCAGCACGGTGGCGCCAGCGTTGTAGCAGTCCACCGCTTTTTGCACCTGTTCAGCCATGGAGACCGGAATGTCTTCTGGAAAGTCCGAGGGAATCCACTCGGGGCCGTAAGGGGCGGCGGTGATGACCAAGGGGTCCTGGTTTTCGGGAAAAAGCGAGCCGTCGAGAAAGTTCATGCGAAATCCTGGTGGGTAAATGGGGGGGCGAAATGCGGGTGTCGCTTTAGTAAGGCGTATCGCCCATGATGCCGGCGCGTTCCATCTTGCGGTGGCAAGGCGGGTAGTCCATCACCGCGTAGTGCTGGGTGCTGCGGTTGTCCCAGATGGCGACCGAGTTGGGCTTCCAGCGCCAGCGCACCTGGTATTCGGGGATATAGGCTTGCGATATCAAATAGCGCATCAGGTCGGCGGCGCCGGGTACCGCGTCCTGGCCAAAGCGCACATTGGCAGGCGTGTGGAAGTTGCTGAAATGGGTGGCAAACGCGTTGACGAAGAGTACCTTTTCGCCGGTTTCGGGGTGCGTGCGCACCACCGGGTGTTCGGCGTCCGGGAACTGGGCCTTGAGGGCCAGTCGCTTTTCAATCGGCATGGCCGCACCAAAACTGGCCTCAATGCTGTGGCGCGCACGCAGCGGCGCAATTTGCGCCTTCACGTGCGCGGGCAGGTTCTCAAAGGCCAGTGCCATATTGACCCACATGGTGTCGCCGCCTACCGGCGGGCATTCGATGCAGCGCAGCACGCAGCCCATAGGCGGCTTGTCGCGCCAGGTGGCGTCGGTGTGCCAGGCGTTCTCGTACCGGTCGGCGGGCGCGTCGGGTGATTTGTAAATGCGCACCAAACCGGGGTAATCGGGGTCGCTGCCTGCCACCGGGTGACCTTCGAGCTCGCCAAAGCGGCGCGCGAACGCCACGTGCTCGGCGCGGCTGATGTCCTGGTCGCGCAAAAACAGCACTTTGTGTTGCAGCAGCAAGGCCCGGATATCGGCAAACAAGCCGTCGTCGCGGGCGGCTGCGCCCAGATTCACACCGCTGATCTCTGCGCCGATGGCACAGGTCAGGGGTTCAACCCGCATGCGGGTGGCGGCAGTGAGAGCCATGTTGTTTCCTTTTCCTCGCGGAGGCGGGCAGGGTTTACTGGTTCAACTGAATGTCGAAGGTCTTGACAATGGTCGCGTTGCGGTCAAAGTCAGCCTTCACCGACTGTGCCAGTTGCGCCGAGCTCATGCTGGTGTTGGGCTCGAACCCGGCAGCGACCAGGCGCTCGTTGACCTTGGGTGCCGCAGCGGCTTTGAGCGTGGCGGCGTTGATTTTTTCCACCATGGCGGGGGAGACTCCAGAGGCTACTGCAGTGCCGACCCAGTTGCTGAAGTCAAGTTCACCATAGCCTTGTTCGGCCAGGGTGGGGACGTCGGGCAGGTGCGCCGAACGGGTCTTTGCAGCGACACCTATCGCTTTGAGTTTTCCACCTTTGATGTTGGGCAGTGAAGTCACCAAGCCGTCAAACATGACCGCGATATGACCACCCATCACCTGCACCAGCGCGGGCGGCGAACCGGGGAAGGGCACATGCTGCAGGTCCAGCCCTGCCTTTTGGTTAAGAATCATGCCCGCGTAGTGCGAGCTGGTGCCCGCACTGTAAGACGCGAAGCTGAGCTTGCCGGGATTGGCCTTGGCGTAGCTGATCAGGCTTTTGAGGTCATTTGCTGGAACAGTCGGTCCTACCACCAACACCATGGACGCGCGCGCCACGGTTGCCACTGGGCGCACGTCTTTGAGCGGGTCAAAGCCCGTCTTCATCACGTGGGGAATTTCGGTCAGGATGTTGCTGGCGGTGACCATGATGGTCTGTCCATCGGCCGGTGCGGCCATCAAGGCCTTGACTGCAATCGCGCCGCCCGCGCCGGGTTTGTTGTCCACCATCACCGGTTGGCCGATATCGGCGGCGATTTGGTCGGCCAAAATGCGCGCCACCACGTCCATGGTGCCGCCCGCAGGCGCTGGCACGATCATGCGCACGGGTTTGTCGGTCCAGGCCATGGCCGCAGTTGAGCACAGCAAGGCCAGGGCGGCCAGCGGCCGGATAAGTCGGGTTCGGATCATGGAAGCGTTTGTCATTGGGAGTCTCCTGTTGTTGTAGTGAGTGGCGCCGGGTCTGGGTCCCATGCGCCGCGTCAAGGGCTGAATGTACCTATGTGCAATCCTTGATGATGTTTATACTGGGACATTCCATTTATTATTTGGGACATTTGCATGGCCGCTGCCACCTCTGTCGTCCGCAGTGCCAGTCTGCACGGTTACCCCGAGCTGGCGCGTCAGTTGGGACTGGACGCCAACGCGCTGATGCGCAGCGTGGGCCTGAGCCCGCGTTGCCTGGACGACCCTGAAACGCCTATCAGCGCGGTCGCCGTGCGCGACTTGCTGGAAGCCAGTGCCCGGGCGGCCCAGGTGGAAGACTTTGGGTTGCAACTCGCGCGGGGCCGGCGTCTGGCCAACCTGGGGCCCATCAGCATCGTGCTTCGGGAAGAGCCCACCGCGCGACAGGCGCTTGACACCTTGTCGCGCTACCTGCGCCTGCTCAACGCCTCGCTGCTCACACGCATTGAAGATGCGCAGGACGTGGTCATCATCCGCGAAGAGGTTTTGCTCGAAGGCGCGGTGCCGGTGCGCCAGGCGATTGAGCTCGCAGTGGGCGTGATGTTCCGCATTCTGCAAGAGCTCTTGGGGCCCCAGTGGCAGCCGCGCCGGGTCTGCTTTTCGCACCGTGCGCCCGCCAACAGCAGCAGCCACCGCGCCTTGTTTGGGGCCCACTTAGAGTTCAATAGCAGCTTCAACGGCATCGTCTGCGCGGCGCGCGATTTGCAAACGCCCCTGCCCACGGCAGACTCTGGCATGGCACCCTATGCCCGGCGGTTTTTGGACCAGACCCTGAGCCGCACCGGCAACAACACCGCCCAGGCCGCGCGGCAACTGGTGGCCGCCTTGCTGCCCGGCGGGCGCTGCACCGCCGACCAGGTGGCCCAGCATTTGTCCATGGACCGACGCACCCTGCACCGCCATTTGCAGGCCGATGGAGAAACGTTCTCGTCGCTGATGCAAGCGGTGCGCTCCGAATTTGCGCTGCGGCAAATCAGGGATGGCGACCACGCCATGGCCGAGCTGGCCGAGCTGCTGGGATTTAGTGGTGCCAGCGCATTTGCATTCTGGTTCAGGCGGCGCTTTGCTTGCACTGTGTCCGCATGGCGAAACCAGAACCAAACCTTGACAGACCCCATTCCCCGAGCTGACGACCCGGTGCCTGACCCGGCCGTTGGTAAGAGTGCGCAATCCTAGGCCGCAGGCCCACTGACCGCCCGATAGAACGCCTGCATATGAAACCCGTTTTGCGCCGGTGCTTGCGCATAGTCCACACCCACCGGGCAAGCACGCCGCGCAAGGCATCCGCCTTCCAGGCAATCCCGGCCCGGAGGCAGCGCCAGGTGGCTTGCGCAGGCCGCTACGTCGTAGCCGCTGGTGCCAAATGCGCTGACCGGGCAGGTGGACAGACAGGGCTGGTCGGCGCAGCTTGCACAGGGGCTGGGAATGGTGCTCGGTAAAGGCGCCGGAGCGGGCAACTGCAAATCGGGTGCTACCAAGATGGCTGCGCGGTAGGCGTGCCACAGGCCGTACTGCGGGTGAATCAGCAAGCCCAGCGGCGACGAAAAAACCGGCTCCGCGCGCGCCGCCCAGCGCTGAAAGGGCCAGACCGGCGTAGCGTCAAACGGATACAACGCCACGCCGCCTGCAGCCCAGGCGATGGCGTCCACCTGCTGGCGCGTCCAGCGGTTGAGCGGGTGGGGCTGGCCATCGGTCGCCTGGGGCGAGTCCGAAAAGCACTCCACATGGCAGGCCCGGCATTGCCAACCATCAGCAGTGTGCCCGTGGCCTGCCCGTTGGCTAGCGCGGGCAGGGCGTCGTCAGGCGTGGGCTTGAAGCCGCCGCGCAGCAGCAGGCCTGTCTGCGCCAGGGCATCCTCTAGGTTGGGCAGCACATTCGCGGGCTTTAGAGTGGGGCGCTCAAGGGAAATAGGGCGGTTTGGCACGGAAGTTCTTGCTATGGCTGTGGCTGGGGAAGGCATTGTGCCGTCGAAACAGTGAGGCAGTACTTGCCTGCATTTGCTGGTCGCAGGCGTCTGGCGCCCGACACCTGCAAACGATGCGCTCAATCGGAAATACGGTGTATAAACACCCAAACACCGGAGAAATTATGGAAACAGTTCGCTGGAATATTGCCGTCTCGCCGGACACGGACCAGTCTGTGCGCATGTTCATCGCAGCACAGGGCGGGGGCCGCAAAGGCGACTTGTCGCGCTTCATTGAGGAAGCGGTTCGCTCGTACTTGCTGGAAAAAGCCGTGGACCAGGCCAAGAATGCGGCCTCTGGCATGGATGCGTCGGCCTTGACGGATCTGATCGACGAAGCGGTGCACTGGGCGCGTGCGCAGTAATGCGGGTCATTCTGGACACCAATGTGTTGCTGGCGGCCTTGATTTCGCCCCATGGCGCACCGGACTTGATTTACCGCGCTTGGCGTGCGTCCAAGTTCGAATTGGTAACGTCCACCACCCAGCTCGACGAGCTGCGGCGTGCAAGCCGGTATCCCAAACTAAAAAACATCTTGCCCGCCCACCGTGTGGGCACCATGGTGAACAATATGCAACGCGCTCTTGTGCTTGACGTATTGCCGCCGTTCTCTGCCAAGCAAGACCTGCAAGACCCCAATGACGCTTTCCTGCTGGCCATGGCCCAGGCCAGCGAGGCCAATTACCTGGTAACCGGCGACCGCCGCGCCGGGCTGCTGCAATTGGGCAATCTAGGCGCTACGCGCATCCTCGGCCCGGCTGCCTTTTGTGCAGAAGTGCTGTGAGGATGTACTGAATTTTTCTATCCCGTCCGGGGGCTGCTCCCCGGCAACACTACCCATGCAAAAACCCTACGACATCATCATTTTCGGCGCCACCGGCTTTACCGGCCATTTGGTCGCCCAGTATCTGGCCGGTTTGCCCGAGGGCCAAGCCCCGCGCTGGGCGCTGGCCGGGCGCGATTTGGCCAAACTTGAGGGCGTGCGCGCCGAGTTGGCCCGCCCCGACTTGGCGCTGGTGCAGGCCGACGCCCAAGACCCGGTGGCCCTGCGCGCCTTGGTGGCGCAAACCCAGGTGGTGATTTCCACCGTTGGGCCCTACCAGTTGCACGGCCAGGCGCTGGTTATGGCCTGCGCCGAAGTGGGCACCGACTATGTGGACCTGTGCGGCGAGCCGGTCTGGATGGCCAAGATGATTCCGCTCTTACAGGCCCCGGCCCAGGCCAGCGGCGCGCGCATTGTGTTTTCGTGCGGCTTTGATTCGATTCCGTTTGACCTGGGCGTCTGGTATTTGCAGCAAGAAGCGCTGCGCCTGAGCGGCCAGCCCATTGCCACGGTGCACGGCCGGGTGCGGGTGATGAAGGGCAGCGCCTCGGGCGGCACCCTGGCCAGCGCCTTGGCCACCGTGGCCGACATGGGCAAAAACCGCCGCAGCCGCGACGCCATGTTCAACCCCTTTGCCTTGACGCCGGGCTTTCAGGGCCCGCGCCAGCCCGAAGGCGAAAGCGCGGCCTTTGACGAACTGGCGCAGTCCTGGACCGGGCCTTTTGTGATGGCGCCTATCAACACCAAAAACGTGCACCGCAGCAACGCCTTGCTCGGTCACGCCTGGGGCCGTGACTTTTATTACAGCGAACGCATGCTGACTGGCCCCGGCGCCCGTGGCGAAAAACGCGCCAAGGCGCTGGCGCGCAGCACCCGCATTCAGGGCGCTTTGCTGGCCTTTACGCCCACGCGCAAGCTGCTGCAGTGGCTGGTGCTGCGCAAGCCGGGCCAAGGCCCATCGCTGCAGGAACGCGAAGCTGGGCGCTACGAGCTGCTGTTCATGGGCCGCACCGCGCGCGGCCAGACGCTCAAGGCGGTGGTCACCGGCGACCGCGACCCGGGCTATGGCTCCACCTGCAAGATGATTGCCCAAAGCGCGCTGTGCCTGCTGCACGACGTGCCCCGCAGCAGCGCCTCGGGCGGCGTCTGGACCCCGGGCGCGCTGATGGCCGCGCCCCTGGTGGCGCGGCTGCAACAGCACGCGGGTTTGACTTTTGGCATGGAGGCAGGCGGCGTTTAATTGCGCTGCCCGGTCGGTTTATCCCCGCCTTTTTACCCCCGCCGCTCCAGCCGGTACGGCGGCAAGCCACCCAGCATGCGCCGCCCATAGGCGGTGGTGGTCAGTCGCTTGTCGTAGCAAATCACCTGGGCGCGGTCGTCTTCGGTGCGGATGGCGCGGCCCGTCCATTGCAAGAGCTTGATGCCGGTGGCCGGAATCACCAGTTCGTTGAACGGGTCGCGCCCCACGCTCTTGAGCCATTCGGCGCGTGCCTCGTCCACCGGGTCGCTGGGGGGCGCAAACGGCAGCTTGGCGATAAACACCGTCTCGCACAGGGCGCCGGGCAAATCCAAGCCCTCGCCAAACGATTGCAAGCCAAACAGGATGGACGCAAACCCCGCTTCCACCCGCGCCATGTGCGTGGCCAGCAGCCGGGTGCGCGACATGCTGCCTTGCACCAGAACTGACTCGGCCAGCGCGCCGGGCAGGGCGGCCACTGCGCTGCGCATTTGCGCACGTGATGTGAATAAAACCAGCGCCCCGCGCTGCA
>CANGHQ010000022.1 GCA_947453585.1 Burkholderiales bacterium
GAGGCGTGGTCGCGGATCTGGCGGTGCAGCACACGCAGTGCGTCAAACACTCCGTAGTCCAGGTAGCGTCTAAACACAAAAGGCATCACGATGGCGCGCAACTGCAAGGTCAGCGGCCACTGCGCGCTGCCTGCGGGCGCCACCACACGGCTTTTGAGCCAGGCAAAACGCTCCCACTCGCGGCCCTGCGACTGCAAATATTCTTCCAGCGCGCCCAGCGACACGGCCGGCGGCCCCGAGTTGCCGTTGGGGCGCAGCGCCAAATCGAGCCGAAACACAAAGCCGTGCTCTGACACCTCGCCCACCAGCGCATAGACCGCGCGCACCCATTTGCCAAAAAACTCCTGGTTGGAAATGCGTCCGCGCCCGTTGGCCAGCCCGGCGGTGTCGCCGTCTTGGTCGTAGATATAAATCAGGTCAATATCGCTGGAGACATTGAGCTCGCGCGCCCCGAGCTTGCCCATGCCGATCACGCACAGCTTGCAGCGTTCGCCATTGGGGTTGAGCGGCGCGCCGTGGATGGCCTCTAAGTCGACGCTGGCCTGCTCGGCGGCCACGCACAGGGCAAATTCGGCCAGGTCGGTCATCACGCCCGTGACCTGGGTCAAGGCCAGGCCATTTTCACAATCGAGCACCAAGAGGCGCTCCAGCACCCACTGGCGCGTCATGCGCAGGGCTGCCGCGACCGACTCGCCCTGGGTGCGCAGGGTGGCAAACAATTGCTCTTGCGCCGCGCGCTCTGGCAGGCCTGGAGGCAGTGCGTTCAGGGCCGCGCCGTAGCGACGGCGGATTCGTTGTGCAAAGCGGGAATGCGCAGACCCAGAGGCGGGGCGGTTGGGGGTCATAATTCTCCGGTAAAAACAACAATCCAATGACTGACAACTTTTCTGCCCCCTCCCGCCTGCTTTTGACCACTGCGACCGTGGCCAAGTGGGCGCTTCGGTTGGTGGCGGGTGGCTGGCTGCTGCTGGTGCTGGTGTGGGTGGCCTTGCACTTTGTCATTGTGCCGCGAATCGACGCTTTGCGCCCCTGGCTCCAAGACCAGGCCTCGCGCACGCTGGGCACGGTAGTGCGCATTGGCAGCATCAGCGCGCAGTCCAACGGGCTGATTCCCTCGGTCGAGCTGCGCGGCGTGCAGGTGCTTGACGCCGACGGCCATGTTGCGCTGGAGCTTTCCAGCGTGGTTGCGGCGCTGTCACCACGCTCGCTTTTGGCGGGCGGCTTGGAGCAGCTCTATGTAGACAGCCCGGTGCTTGATGTGCAGCGCAAGGCCGACGGCGTGATTTGGATCGGCGGATTTGCCTTGCCCCAAACCGACAGCGGCGACAGCGCCGGCGCCGACTGGCTGTTCAGCCAGCCCGAACTGGCCCTTCGCCACGGCACCCTGCGCTGGACCGACGCGCTGCGCGACGCCCCGCCGCTGGAGCTGTCCGACGTGGACCTGGTGCTGCGCAACCGGCATTTCACCCATTCGCTGCGCATCAACGCCGATCCGCCCGCGCACTGGGGCGAGCGCCTGAGCCTGCAAGGCGTGTTTACCCAGCCGCTGCTGGCCCTGCACGCCGGGCGCTGGCAAGACTGGCAGGGCCAGTGGTACACCGCTCTTAACCGCCTGGACTGGGCGCAGCTGCGCCCCTACCTGGACGTGGGCGTGGATGTCAGCCAAGGGCGCGGCAGCCTGCGCGCCTGGGTTGACGTCAAGCGCGGGGTGCTCACGGGTGGCACGGCTGACGTGCTGCTTGACGACGTGCACCTGGGCCAGGGCGCGCAGCAACAGGTGCTGCGCAGCGCCTCAGGCCGCTTGGCCGTCAAAGACCTGGGCGGTGGCCGCGAATACAGCACCGAAGGCCTGCAGTTTGAGACCGCCGAAGGCATTCGCTGGCCCGGCGGCAACGCGCGTCTGTCCTTGTGGGAGGGCGCCGACAGCGGCAAGTCCAAGGGCGCCAAACTCGCGCGCGGCGAATTCAGCGCCGACCGGCTCGATGTGGCGGCACTGGCCCAGTTGGCGCAGCGCCTGCCTATTGACGAGGCCTTGCGCAAAGCGCTGCTGTCCTACAAACCTGTGGGCGTGGTGCAAACCGTGCAAGGCGGCTGGACCGGGCCGCTGGCGGCGCCCGCTACCTATGCCGTCAAAGGCCGCGTGACCCAGGCGGCGCTCGCGGCGCAGCCCGGTGCCACCCCCGGTTTTGCGGGCCTGGACCTGGACCTGGAGCTGACCCAAAGCGCCGGCAAGGCGCACCTGGCCATGGCCAACGCCAGTCTCGATATGCCCGGCTGGTTTGCCGAGCCGGTGCTGCCTTTTGCGCAGTTGTCGGCCGACGTGCAGTGGAAAAAAGACGGTGCCCGCCTGAATGCCGCAGTGACCAACCTGCGCTTTGCCAATGCCGACGCGCAGGGCGAGGTGCAGCTGCTCAAGTGGGCCAATGTGGACGCCAGCGGCGCTGTGCAAAACGGCCCCGGCACGCTGGAGCTGCAAGCCAGCCTGAGCCGCGCCGAACTCTCACGCGTGTACCGCTACTTGCCTTTGACGCTGAGCCAGGACGTGCGCGACTACCTGCGCGACGCGGTGCGCGGCGGCACCGCGGGCGGCGCCAAGTTTGTGCTCAAGGGCGACTTGCGCCAGTTTCCGTTTACCCAGCCCAAGCAAGGCGAGTTTCGGGTGTCGGCCAACTTGGCCAATGGCAACTACGCCTATGTGCCGCCCAGCCTTAGCCCCAAAGGCCGCAAGCCCTGGCCGGCCTTTACCCAGCTCAATGGTGAGTTTTTGCTGGACCGCGCCACACTGTCGCTCAAGAACGTGCGTGCGCTGTGGGGCGCAGGCGCGGGCCAAAGCGGCCTGCCGGTGGAGCGCACCGAGGCGCAAATCAACAATCTGTATGGTGCCGCCACCGTGGCCGTCAGCGCCCAGGGCAAGAGCCCGCTGGCCGATGCGCTGGCGGTGGTCAACGGCTCGGCCATCGACGATCTGCTCGACCACGCCTTGGGCCGCGCCACGGCCACTGGCGCAGCGGACTACAAAGTCAAACTCGACTTTCCCCTGGCCGATACCGCGCGTTTGGCGCTGAGTGGCAGCATCAATTTGCTGGGCAACGACGTGCAGGTGCTGCCGGGCACGCCGCGCCTGGCGCGCGCGCGCGGGCTGATCACGTTCACGGAAAGTGGCTTTGGCATCAACGGCGTGCTGGGCCAGGCGCTGGGCGGCGAGGTGCGGGTGGACGGCACCCTGACCGGTTTTGGCGACGCTGCTGCTGCCACTTTGTCTGCGCCATCCACTGGCACTGTGGCCAAAGCCGCGCCCGGCGTGCTGCGCCTGCAGGGCACGGCCAGCGCCGAGGGCTTGCGCCAGGCCAGCGAACTCGGCACCGTGGCCACGTCGCTGGCGCGCTATGCCAGCGGCGCGGCCAGTTACCAGGCCACCATGGTGCTGCGCACTGGGGTGCCCGAGATCGTGGTCAGCTCCAGCCTGAGCGGCATGGGGCTAGCTTTGCCCCCGCCCTTTACCAAGGTTCCGGACGTGGCCCTGCCCGTGCGCTTGGAGCTGGGCGCGGCACGCGCCAGCGGCAGCAATGGCGCGGCCGGCGCGGTGCTGCCCGGCCAAAGCCTGATGCGCCTGGACTGGGGCCGCCTGGCCAGCCTCGCGCTGGTCACGGGCGGCACGGGCGAATCTGGCGTGGGGCCGCGGGCGCTGCGCGGCGCCGTGGTGGTGGGAACGGGCGCGGGTGAGCCGCTGGTACTGCCCGAGCGCGGCATCTCTGCCAGCCTGGCGCTCGACGCGCTGGACGTCGACGACTGGACCAATTGGATTGACGGCTTTGGTGCGCCCGCACCCGGCGCCAAAAAGCCCGACGCACCGAGCCTGTCACTGGGCGCCGACTACCTGCCCAGCACGGTCAACCTGCGTGTGCGCGAGCTGGGCTGGGGCAGCCACACTTTGCACAAGGTGGCGGTCAATGGCAACCGGGCAGGCCGACTGTGGCGGGCGCAGGTGGACGCCACCGAGTTCAGCGGCCAGATCGAATACCGCCAGGCCAGCGTGCCCGATTTGGCGGCCGACAGCGCCAACACCGGGCGCCTGTATGCGCGCCTGTCGCGCCTGACCCTGGGTTCGAGCGAGGCGCAAGACGTGGAAAACCTGCTGGACGAACAACCGGCTAGCATTCCCGCGCTGGACGTGGTGGTGGACGACTTTGAGCTGATGGGCAAGAAGCTCGGTCGCCTGGAGGTGGAGGCGGTGAACCAGACATCGGTAGTGCAGCGCGAGCCCCTGCGCGAATGGCGCCTCAAGCGCCTGAACCTGAGCATGCCTGCGGCCACACTCAGCGCCAGCGGCGCCTGGCGCCTGCAGCCCGGCGCACCAGCGGTCAGCAGCCTGATCGCGCCGGGTGCTGCCAAAACCAGCGCGCGCGACCGCCGCCGCACGGCCTTGGACTTCAAGCTCGACATCAACGATTCAGGCGACCTGCTGGCGCGCTTTGGCATGAAAGACGTGATCCGCCAGGGCAAAGGCAAGATCGAGGGCCAGATCGAATGGCAAGGCTCGCCCATCAGCCTGGACTATCCCAGCATGGGCGGCAGCTTTAACGTCAATTTGGAAAAAGGCGAGTTTCTGAAAGCCGACCCCGGCATCGCCAAGCTGCTGGGTGTGCTGAGTTTGCAGTCGCTGCCCCGGCGCCTGATGCTGGATTTTCGGGACGTGTTTGCCGAGGGCTTTCCGTTTGACTTTGTCCGCGGCGACGTGACGATTGCCAAAGGCATTGCCCGCACCAACAACCTGCAAATGAAAGGTGTGACCGCCGCCGTGCTGATGGACGGCAGCACCGACATTGCCAAAGAAACCCAAAGCATCAAGGTGGTGGTGGTGCCCGAGCTCAATGCGGGCAGCGCCTCGCTGATTACCGCCACCATCAACCCGCTGGTGGGCCTGTATTCGTTCTTGGCCCAGCTGGTGCTGCGCCAGCCCCTGATCGCCGCCAGCACCCAGGAGCTGTACATTGACGGCACCTGGCTGGAGCCGCGTGTGACCAAGGTGGACCGCCGCGCGCCGGCCAAGCAATAAGGCCTGACGCCCGTTCTGCCCATCCGTTTTTCTGGAGACTTGCCCGATGTTCGTCGCTGCCTTGCAAATGGTGTCCACCGAGTCGCTGGCCGACAACTTGGCCCAGGCCGAGGTGCTGCTGCAACAAGCCGCCGACGCCGGGGCCGAACTGGCAGTCTTGCCCGAATACTTTTGCCTGATCGGCCGCCACGACCACGACAAACTCGCCATCCAAGAGCGCTTTGGCGCGGGGCCTATCCAGGAATTTTTGGCCGAACAGGCGCGCCGCCTGGGGTTGTGGATTGTGGCGGGCACCTTGCCACTCACCCCCGACAACGCAGCGCCCAGCGGCGAGGCCGCGCGCGTGTTCAACAGCAGCCTGGCCTTTGACCCGCAGGGCGCATGCGTGGCGCGCTACGACAAGATACACCTGTTTCGCTATGACAACGGGCGCGAGGCCTATGACGAATCGCGCGTGCTGCAGGCTGGCGCCCTACCGCAGCAGTTTGCGCTGGCGTCCCAAGACGGCCACACCTGGCAGGTGGGCATGAGCGTGTGCTACGACTTGCGTTTTGCCGAGTTGTACCGCGGCTACGCCGCGCGCGGCGTGGATTTGCTGCTGGTGCCCAGCGCCTTTACCCACACCACCGGCCAGGCGCATTGGGAAGTGCTGGTGCGCGCCCGCGCCATTGAGAACCTGTGTTTTGTGGCCGCAGCCGCTCAGGGCGGCACGCACCCCAGCGGGCGGCGCACCTGGGGCCAGTCCATGCTGGTTGATCCTTGGGGCACGGTGCTGGCCCAGCAGGCGCAAGACCCGGGCGTGGTGCTGGCACCGCTAGACGCCGCCCACCTGGCCCAGTGCCGCAGCCAGTTGCCGGCCTTGCAACATCGCTTGTTGTGAGCGCGCTTTACGCTTGGGGCGGTTTGGAGTCGCCATCGATGTCTGGCGGCGGGAGTTCGCCGTTTTTGCGGCCTGAGAACATGGTCCACCAGACGATGGCTACAAAAATCAATCCGGCGCCCAGGGCTTCGAGCAATATCAGTGTCATGGGGCGCTTTCGTTTGGCGTGCGGTGGGCTGGCCATTCTAGGAAGCCTGGTGGCCTGCGGCAGCGCGCCGCCTTTGCCCCGCGAGGCGCCACTCCCGGTGGCCGCGCCGCAAGCGCCCGCCACCCCGGCCACGACACCCGTGCCACTGGCCGCGCCAGAGCCCGCGGCAACCGGCCCCGTGCTCACCCGCGCGCGCAGCCGCTGGGTGCCGGTGACCTGGAGCGAACTGGCCGGCCTAGAGCAGGACAACCTAGACCAAGCCTGGAACGCCTGGCTCAAAAGCTGTGAGCGCAGCGCCAGTCTGCCCCAGGCGCTAGGCGCGCTGTGCCCGCAGGTGCGCGTCTTGAGCATCGCCGGGCCGCAACAGCAATATGCCTGGCTGCAAAGCCGCCTGCAGCCCTACCGGGTCGAGTCTTTGCAGGGCGAGGCGCGGGGCCTGCTCACCGCCTACTTTGAGCCGCTGGTAGACGCCAGCCGCAGCCCGCAGCCCGGCTTTGGCGTGCCGCTGTACGCGCCGCCTGCGGGCCTGGCCAACCGCAAGCCCTGGTACACGCGCCAGGAAATGGACACCCTGCCCGAGGCCCAAACCGCCCTCAAGGGCCGCGCTGTGGCCTATCTGGCCGACCCGGTGGACGCGCTGATTCTGCAAATTCAGGGCTCCGGGCGCATGCGCGTGCAGCAGCCAGACGGCAGCAGCCGCACCTCGCGCCTGGCCTTTGCCGGCACCAACGAACAGCCCTACAAAAGCGTGGGCAAATGGTTGCTTGACCAAGGGCTGGTGAAAGACGCTTCGTGGCCCGGCATCAAAGCCTGGCTGGCGCAAAACCCGCAGCGCCAGCAAGAGCTGCTGTGGAGCAACCCGCGCATGGTGTTTTTTCGTGAAGAGCCGCTCAGCGACATGGACGCCGATTACGGCCCGCGCGGCGCCCAGGGCGTGGCGCTGACCGCCGGGCGCTCCATTGCCATTGACCCGGGCAGCATGCCCTACGGCACGCCGGTGTGGCTGGTGTCTGGGGGCGCGCAAACCCAGCTGCAAAAGCTGGTGATCGCCCAAGACACCGGCAGCGCCATCACCGGCGCCGTGCGCGCCGACTACTTTGCCGGGTGGGGCGCGCAGGCGGGCGAACTGGCCGGGCGGCTCAAGCAGCCGCTGCAGATGTGGGTGTTGTGGCCTAAGTAGGTGCGCCCAGCCGGCGCGTGCGGCCTGGTTTGGCCGCTGCGCTAAACCAGCGTCGCCACGCGTTCGTCAGCCGTCTGGCTGCGCAACACCACAAGTTCTTCCAAAATGGTTTGCCAATGGCTCATCATCAGGTAGTGCCCCGCGCGCGGCACGATTTTTAGCTCCACTCCCCCGAGCTTTTGCGCCAAGCTGCGCGCGCCGTGCCAATGCACCTCGGGGTCGGCGTCGCCATGCCATATCCGGCAGGGAACTTGCGGTGGCGGTGGCTGCACTTTCCAGCCGTGCACGGCTTTCAGGCATTCGTCGGCTACCAATGGCGCACCGCGTCGCGCGGTTTTTAGCAGCACTGCTGCGCGGCGCTGGCGATACAGCGGACTTTCAAAAATACGCTTTTCTGACGGCGAGGCCCTTGGGAAAAGGCTCTCCAAAAAGCCGTACACATCCCGCTGCACGCCGCGAACCATGGTCCGCATCATGAGTGTCAGCAGGCGTGGGGTGAACAGCGCGGTGAGCAAAATCATGCGCACCAGGCCCGAGTAAAAGCGCAATTCGGATACGTCCAGAACAGGGCTCATGGGCGAAACGAGCCCCAACACCTGTGCCCTGGCGCCAAAGTGGTTTGCCACAGCCGCCGCATAGGGCGCACCCAAAGACCAGCCCATCACGCCAAAGCGCTCAATGCCCAAATGCTCCAGCATGCAGGCCAGGTCTTGGGGCCAAAGTTCGATGCCCACGTGTGCGGCGGCATCCGAGTCGCCGCAGCCCGGTCGCTCGGGGATCAGCAGCCGAATGCCGAGCTGATGCAAGATGGTGTCGTCTGGATGGCGGTCATGCTGGCCGTGCAACAAGCCATGGCAAAGCACCAAGGGCCAGCCCTGCGGGTCGCCGCTGTCCGACCAGGCCATCCAGCGTCCGTCAGGCAAGCGCATGCCTTGGCCTGCTGGCAGGGCGTCCACGCCTTCCAAGGCTGCTTGCAGCGTAGCGCGGCGCGGCTGCATGCGGCGGCTTTGCGGCCCCATGTCCAGCCACAAGGGGCTGGCGTAAATGGCTTGCAGCAGTTCGGGCTGGCGCTTGACGCCTACCTTGGAAAACACTTTTTTTAGCTGGGTTTTGGCCGTGTTGTGGCTGATATCCAGCATCTTGGCTGCCTCTTCCATGCTGTGTCCCAAGGCCAATTGCTGCGTCAAGCGCGCCTCTGCCGGGCTCAGGCCAAAGAATGCAACCAGCCCGCCTTCGGACAAAGCGCGGCTGCCCGGGCTGGCAGCCAGCACCATGGCGCGGCCCTCGCCTGCCGCCTGCCCAAAGCGGCTCACCCACAGGGACAAGCCGCTGGGCGTCTCGGCCTGCGCTTGCGCCTGGCCGGGCGCGGATTCTGGCAAGGGCGCAGCCATGCGGTCTGGCCCCAGGCGAAGGCAGGCATGGTCTTGCTGGCGGCTCAAAACCCGGGTGATGGCGCTGCCCAACGCATCCGCCGGGTCAGACGCCAAATGCCCCGCCTGCAATCTCAGGCCAGAGCCCGCCTGCGCCAGCGCCACCATGGCGCGGTTCATGCTGATGGCCTTGCCGCTGCCGTCCACGATGGCCATGCCCAAAGGCAGGCGGTCCATCACGCGCTCGAGCAAATCGCGCTCCACCTCAATGTCTTGCAGCTCCTGCTGCATACGCTGGCTGCGCGCAAAGTGCGGCGCCAGGCAGGCCCACAAATACTGCTGCGCGTCACTGTTGGCCAGCGACAAAGACGTGGCCAGACCGAGCGTGCGGGCCATGTCCAAAGGCGTGTCTTGCGCCGCTTGCGCAGCATCTTGCGGCGCGACGATCAGCCCCGCCATGCCTTCAAGCAGCTGCGGCCACAGGCTTTCGTCTGCCGCTGTTTCATAAATCAGCCCGATCACGACGGAGAGCTGTTCGGCAAAGCGGGGTGTTGGCGTGTTCATCGATGGCGTTTAGGTGTTGCGGCGAGCGCCTTGGGTTCGGCTGGCACCGCGTCAATTTGGGCTGGCGCAGGACATCACCTTTTCGGGTGAATGCTTGCCATTTTCATGTGCTTTTCGCTTTTGTGTGTAACTTTTTACCCAGACTAGAACCTACATTTTTTGTGTCGCTTCCGAATGGAGGGCGCCACCATTGTTTTCAAATTTGAAAGGTTATTTCATGAAAAACGGTTTATTTGTGCTGGGCTGCATCAGCCTTGCGGTACTTGTGGGGTGCGGGGGGGGGAGTAGTGCTAGTTCGAACGAAAAGACCACCGACGTTGCTGTCACTGTGATCGACGGTGCCATCAAAAACGCCAAGGTCTGCCTCGATAAAAACCTGAGCGGCACATGCGACAGTGGGGAACCTATCGGCACCACGGACGCGTCCGGCAAAACCAGCCTCACCATCTCCAGTGCCGATGTTGGCAAATACCCCATCGTGGCCACCATTGGCACTGACGCGGTGGATGCTGACTCCGGCGCAGTGACCGTGGCCTACACCATGAAAGCACCCGCAGACCAGACCGCCGTGATCAGCCCCTACACCAACCTAGTGCAGTCCACCATCGAGTCGACCGGCGCAACGACCACAGAGGCGGCACAGTCGGTGAAAGAGCAAACCGGTCTCAGCATCTCCCTGTTCAGCGACTACACCAAGGACACGAGCGCCGACGCCAAAACGGCGCAAATCCTGGCCAATGCCATTGTGGTGACCACCCAGCAACAGTCCACCACTGTAGCCAGCGCAGAAGGCCAAAAAACCAGCGACGGCTCCACCATTACCAAAGCCGACCTGAACAAACTGGTTCAACAAAAGATCAATGAACTGCTGCCCCAACTGGTGGTTGCCGCCAACGACAGCACGGTGCAGTCCGCCAGCGTGGCCGATCGCATAACCCAGCTCAGCACCAAAGCCACCGACATTCTGAAAACCGACGGCATCCAGTCGGCCGACGGCGCGGTTGCCTCCGTGGGGGCCAGCAATGCGCCCAGCACCAGCGATGCAAGCGCAACGGCCGGCGCATCGACCGCCAAATTCATTTACACCGATGCAAAGAACTTCTTTGTGCGCATCATGTCCAGCAGCGTGGCAGACAACACGCCAGACGCCAACAATCTGGTGGGCTACCGCGAATACCGCTACCAAAACCGCGGTTCGACCAACACCGCCGCCTGGAGCGTGGGTAGCTCGCCCTAACGCGGAAGCGACCTGCATTGGAATGGCACGCAGTGGCGCACCTGCCCCATCAATTGGAAAAATACCCAGACCGCCCGGGATGCTAAAGGCTTTACCAAATACAACTATTGCGACAACCGCGAAACAGGCAGCAGCACGCGCACCACGGTGGATGTGAGCGGAAAAACCATGGTCGATGTGTACAAAAGCATTCGCAGCCAGGGCTACACCAACATTTCCATCGGCGATGGAACGGACGCTTCCGCCGCCAGCATTTTGGGCACGGGCACTTTCCCGACAGGCAGCAAGCTGCATTACCAGACCGGCACCTCGCTGAGCAATGCCGTTACCTATTACCCGGGCTCGGACAATTACGTCGCATTGCCAGATGCTAAGTTGGCTTCGGGTGATGCCACGACATGCAGCGCCAATCCTGGTCCAGAATCCTCTTCGCTCAATGTCACACTAGAAAAACTCATTGCCATCCACAAGGGAACACCCTGCGTTGGAACTAAAAAGACAGTAACCGGGCTCAAGGGCAGCATGGACAGCGGAACGACCAACGAGGGCTGGGGAGCCAGCACACTGAGCATGGGGACGATTGGTACTGCGAGTGCCGACGCAACCACAGTCAAAGGCGTAGTCCAAGCCAGCAGCTTCTACACCACCAACACCCGTTTGCGCGTGGCGTTTGGCGACGGCAGCATCGCCAAGTATTACCAGTGCCAAGAGCGGTATGACGGTAGCCCGCGCAACTGCACCCAAATCGGCACGGGCAGCTACGCCATCCAGACCCTGGGCGATGGGCGCGCCTTGACGTTCAGCGGCTTGCCGGGTTACTTCGGCAACCTGGATTTCACCCGTGTGTTTGTGGAGCGCAAGGGCTACGTGTACTACGGCTACCAGAATCGTGCCGCTACCAACCTCAGCGCGCGCTTGAACCTTACGGGGCTCAATGCAGTCGCTGCCAAGTTGGGCTTGCCTGCCCATGACCCCAGTGTGCCGTTGGCGCTCACTAGCAGGTCGTACGCAGGCGCCTACGACGGCAACGTATCCAAAAGTGGATCCGCAGTGGGCAAGTTCCAGGCCACGTTCAATATGGAC
>CANGHQ010000023.1 GCA_947453585.1 Burkholderiales bacterium
CCGCAGAAGTCAAACCGCTAAGCTGCGGCTCGTTTCAGGATCCGGCGCCGCTGGCGGCCGGGTTCAGGATCCGGTGCTGGCAGCCGGGTCTTGGGCCGGTTCTGCGTCGGGCGCCTGGGTGTGGCGGATGAAGATTTGCGCCGCCCAGATGCCGAGCTCGTACAAGATGCACATCGGCACCAGCAGCGCCAGCATGGACACCGGATCAGGCGGCGTTACCAGACCGGCAGCCGCAGCAGCAGCCACAATAAAGTAGGTGCGAAACGCCTTCAGCTGCGCCAAGGTCACCACGTTCATGCGCGCAAGTATCACCACCACAATCGGCACCTCAAAGGCCACGCCAAAAGCGATGAACATGGTGATGACGAAATCCAAATAGGCCTCAATATCGGGGCTGACCGACACCGAGGCCGGCGCCATTTTCTGAATGGCCGGAAAAGCCTGGCCAAAGACAAAAAAGTAGCAAAACGCCGCGCCCGCGTAAAACAGCACTGTGCTTGCCGCCACCAGAGGCAGCACCAGCTTTTTCTCGTGCTTGTACAAGCCCGGCGCCACAAAAGCCCAGACCTGGTACAGGATCCAAGGGAGCGCCACAGCAATCGCCGCCATCACAGACACCTTGATCGGTACCAAAAAGGGCGACACCACGCCCACCGCAATCATTTTGGAGCCCTCGGGCAGCGCACGCACCAAAGGCATGGCCAACAAGTCGTACAACTTGGACGGACCCGGATAGAACACCAGCACCGCGAACACGGCGGCAATGCCGTAGATCGCGCGCAAGAGCCGGTCGCGCAGTTCAAACAAGTGCTGTACGAACGGCTGCTCGGTGCCCGCAAGTTCGTCGTCTTTGGAGCCGGAGTCGTTCATGGATTCACTTTGGGTGGCCGAAAGCGCGCCACGCGGGCGGCGCCTGAAAGGGCCTTGGTGCGGGTGCCGGAGCGGGCTTTGTACCAATTGGGGGTGGCGCTGATTTTGCTGCGCCAGCGCTTCTTGGGCTGCTGGTGGACGGAGTAGTAAGGCAGCGATACCGCCTCTTGGCCCGAATAGGTCGCCGCCGACCAGGTTTTTTGCACCTCTTCAGCGCTGCTTTGGATGGATGTTTCCACCGCTTGGGCGGCGGATTCCATCGTGTCCTTCATTTTGCGCAGCTCTTCGAGGTCAATCGAGCGGTTGACCTCTTCTTTCACGTCGGCCACATAGCGGCGCGCGCGGCCCAAGAGCGTGCCCAGGGTTTTTGCCAGACCCGGCAGCTTTTCCGGGCCAATGACGATTAGCGCAATACCGCCAACGATGGCGAGCTTGGTAACACCGATATCAAACACTAGAAATCCGTCGCTGCTGCGCTACTGCGTTCATCCAAGCGCATTCAGTGCTTGGCTTTGGCTTCAACGTCAATCGTTTCCTTGGCCGCCGTGGCATTGGCCGCGACTTGCTGCGCAGGAGCCGCTGCGTCAGCAGGCTTTTCGCCACCGTCTTTCATGCCGTCTTTGAAGCCTTTGACAGCGCCACCGAGGTCAGCGCCAATATTGCGCAGCTTCTTGGTGCCAAAAATCACAACGATGATGACCAAAAATATGATCAGGTGCGTGGTTGATAAACCCATACGTTCCTCCTAATTAGTAAATAGAATTCTAGTCGCCGCCGCGTATCTGCGTATGCCGGCAGCCCTTAACCGCGCAACCAGGGGCGCGCGCCACCCATGATGTGGAAATGCAGATGGCGCACCTCTTGCCCGCCCTCAACGCCGGTATTGGTTACCAAGCGGTAGCCGCCCTCGGGGTAGGGGTTGCAACCCTCTTGCAAAGCCAGTCTGGGCACTAGGGCCATCATGCGGCCCATCAGGCCGACATGGGCCTCGGTAATGTGCGCCATTGATGCGATGTGCTGCTTGGGGATGAGCAAAAAATGTATTGGCGCCCAAGGCGCAATATCATGAAAGGCATAGAACTCGTCGTCCTCGAACACGGCGCGCGAGGGAATTTTCTTGGCCACGATCTTGCAAAACAAGCAGTTCGGGTCGTGGCTCGGCGCGTGGCTGGCGTCGTGCGGGGAAGAAATGGGGGTATTCATGGGGTGCGGACGGCCGGCAAAAGTAAATAAAGGGCGCTTAGCCACCCTGGGCGTCGCGCAGCAAAGCCTTGCGCAGGGCTTTTTCTTCAATGCCGCTGGTGCCCGCACGGCGTTCCAGCTCCGCCACCACGTCAGCGGGCGACAAGTCGTAGTGCGCCAGCGCAATCAGGCAGTGAAACCAGAGGTCTGCCACTTCATTGACGATTTTTGCTGGGTCGCCGCCGTGGTCCGCGTCTTTGGCAGCCATCACCACTTCGGTGGCTTCTTCGCCAATTTTCTTCAAAAAGGCGTCTGGGCCCTGGTGCAAGAGGCGCGCTACGTAGCTGGCGCCTGGGTCGCCCCCGTTGGCGGCCTTGCGGCTTTCGATCACGGCGGACAGACGTGCCAAGGCGTCTTGGGACAAGGGGTTCAGGGCAGGCGCTGGGGCAGTCATGGGGCTATTTGTAGATGGAGTCGGGATTTTTCAAGACCGGGTCCACCGCCTGCCATTGGCCGTCTTTGAGGACGCTAAAAAAGCAGCTGTGGCGCCCGGTGTGGCAGGCGATCCCTGGAGTATGCCCTTGCTGGGTGACGGTCAGCAGCACCACGTCGGTGTCGCAATCGACCCGGATTTCGTGCACCACTTGCACGTGGCCGGATTCTTCGCCCTTAAACCACAGCTTGTTGCGCGAGCGGCTGAAGTAGACGGCGCGGCCGAGTTCGGCGGTTTTTTGCAGCGCCTCGCGGTTCATCCAGGCAAACATCAGCACGTCTTTGCTGCCCTGCTCTTGCGCAATGGCGGGCACCAGGCCCTGCGCGTCCCATTTGATCTCGTCCAGCCAAGCCATATTCAGTCCAATCGCACGGGAATGCCACGCGCGGCCATGCGCGCTTTGGCCTGGCCCACGGTGAATTCGCCGTAGTGAAAAATGCTCGCCGCCAGCACCGCATCGGCGCCGCCAATGCTCACGCCGTCGGCCAGGTGGTCCAGCGTTCCTACGCCGCCTGAGGCGATCACTGGCACCGGCACCGCGTCGGCCACGGCGCGTGTTAATTCCAGGTCAAAGCCGCTCTTGGTGCCGTCGCGGTCCATGCTGGTGAGCAATATCTCGCCCGCACCGCGGCGCGCCATCTCGGTGGCCCAAGCCACCGCGTCCAAGCCAGTGTTTTGGCGCCCACCGTGGCTAAACACATCCCAACCCGGGCCGCGCAGTTGCAGCGCCTCGCCCACGCGGCGCTTGGCGTCAATGGCCACCACAATGCACTGGGCGCCGTATTTGTGCGAGGCGTCCTCAATCACCTGGGGCCGGGCAATGGCGGCCGAGTTGAAACTTACCTTGTCGGCCCCGGCGTTGAGCAGGCGGCGCACATCGTCCACCGTGCGCACGCCGCCACCTACCGTGAGCGGAATAAAGACCTGCGAAGCCACGGCCTCGATGATGTGCAAAATCACGTCGCGGGCGTCGCTGGTGGCGGTGATGTCCAGAAAAGTCAGCTCATCGGCGCCCTGCTCGTTGTAGCGGGCGGCGATTTCTACCGGGTCCCCGGCGTCGCGCAGCTCGACAAAGTTCACGCCTTTGACCACGCGCCCACCGGTCACGTCCAGGCAAGGAATGATGCGTTTGGCCAGCATAGTTAGGCGTCCTGCAGTACTTGAAAACGCTGCCAGCCCTGCCAATTGGCAGCAGCCGCCACGGTGATGGGCGACATCACCTGCGCCGCCTCTACGCACACAAAGTGAGAAAACCCGTCGGCGGGCAAGTCGGCCATGGCTGCGCATTTGTCGCGCCCGGGATTCCACACCACGCTGTTGGCCCAGCTCGGGCTCTGGCTGATTTCCAGGCGATGCGCGCCGTCTTGCAGCGCCAAGGCGCCGGGTGCGGCACCGTAGACGCGGTCAAATTCGCCGTCAAACTGCAGTTCGGCTGCGGCACTGGTGTGGCTATCGGTCAGCGCGTCCCACTCGGGCTGGCCTTGCAGGCCGTGCAGGCGCGCTTGCGCAATGTCGTCCACCGCCAGGTAGCTGTGCAAAGCGCCAGAAAACTGCAGGGGCCGGGTGTCGATGTTGTGCACCGACAGCGTCAGCGTCAATGCGCCCGGCGCCAGCGCCACCCGCAGGCGGGCATCAAAGCGCGGCTGCCACAGGGCCAGGGTTTGGGCGCTCCAAGTCAGCGTCAAATCGAGCTGCACTTGCTCGTCTTGCACTTTGGCCTGGCCGGCCGTCCAGACGCTGTTGCGGGCAAAACCGTGCTTGGGCAGGCTGCCGCACTGGTTGAACTGGGGAAAACACACCGGTACGCCGCCGCGAATGGCGCTGCGGCCGTCCCACACATTGCGCGGGCTCAAATAAAGGCGCTCACGGCCGGCTGCTTGCCAAGACACCACGTGCGCGCCCTGCAAGGCCACCCACAGCGTGTCGCCATTGGCCAGCGTGAGGCGGCGGCCGGCTTGGCCGTGCTGGGTTTCGCTGCGGCACAGCGCGCCGCCGTCAGCCATTGATTTCGTCAGCGCGGGCTTGTCCAGCAGCAAAGTCGAGGTCGCCGGTGTAGATGGCGCGGCCACAGATGACGCCTTCGACACCCTCGTCTTCTACGGCGCACAGGGCTTCGATATCGGCCAGATTGCTCAGGCCGCCCGAGGCGATTACCGGGATCGACAGGGCCTGGGCGAGTTTGACGGTGGCGTCAATATTGATGCCGCTGAGCATGCCGTCACGGCCGATGTCGGTGTAAATAATGGATTCAACGCCGTAGTCTTCGAACTTTTTGCCCAAATCGACCACGTCGTGGCGGGTGAGCTTGCTCCAGCCGTCGGTGGCAACTTTGCCGTCGCGGGCGTCCAGCCCCACGATAATGTGGCCGCCAAAGGCGGTGCAGGCGTCTTGCAGAAAACCGGGGTTTTTGACGGCTGCGGTGCCAATGATGACGTAGCGCAGACCGGCGTCCAGATAGCGCTCGATGGTGTCGAGGTCGCGGATGCCGCCGCCGAGCTGCACATCGACTTCGCTGCCGACTTCCTTGAGGATCTTGCGGATCGCCGCCTCGTTTTTGGGGTGACCGGCAAAGGCGCCGTTCAAATCCACCAGGTGCAGGCGCCGTGCGCCCTTGTCCACCCAACTGCGCGCCATGACCGCCGGGTCTTCGCCGAAAGTGGTGGATTGGTCCATATCGCCCTGTTTGAGGCGAACACAGTGGCCGTCTTTGAGGTCAATCGCAGGAATTAACAGCATGGTGCTTTAGCGGTGGATGAAGAAATAAAACGTGGATTTGCGACTACGGGTTCCAGCGCAAAAAGTTGCGGTACAGGGTCAATCCCTGTTTGGCGCTTTTTTCTGGATGGAACTGGGTGGCAAAAATATTATCACGCGCAATGGCCGAACTAAAGCGCGAACCATAGTCGGTTTCGCCCACGCTGTGGCGCGTATCGGACGGTTTGGCGTAATAACTGTGCACAAAATAGAAGTAACTGCCGTCGGGCACCTCGCCCCAGACCGAGTGCGGCGCGCCGCCGTGGTTATTGCGCCACACCTGGTTCCAGCCCATTTGCGGCACCTTGAAGCGGCTGCCGTCGGCCTGGATCTGGCCGGCCAGATCGAACTTCACCACCTTGCCGGGCATCAGGCCCAGGCAAGGCGTGTCAAGTTCTTCGCTGTGGTCGAGCAGCATTTGCATGCCCACGCACACGCCCATGAGTGGCTTGTTGGCGGCGGCGTGCAGCACGGCGGCCAGCATGCCCGAGTCGTGCAGCTCGCGCATGCAGTCGCGCATGCCGCCCTGGCCGGGCAGCACCACGCGCTCGGCGTCCATCACTTCTTGGGGCGTGCGCGCCCAGACCGCTTGCACGCCTTCGTGTTCGGCTGCGTGCATCACGGCCTGCGTGACCGAGCGCAAATTGCCCATGCCGTAATCAACGATGGCGACTGTTTTCATCAAGTGCGACGCAGGAACAAAGAGTCAGGGCTAAAGCGAGCCCTTGGTCGAAGGAATGGCGTCCAGCGCGCGCGGGTCGTATTCGAGCGCGCTGCGCAGGGCGCGGGCAAAGGCCTTGAATACGGTCTCGGCTTGGTGGTGTGCGTTGTCGCCCTTGAGGTTGTCAATGTGCAAGGTGACGCCGGCGTGGTTGACAAAGCCCTGGAAGAACTCGTGCGTGAGCTGGGTGTCAAAGCCGCCAATGCTGCCGCTGGTAAAGGGAATGTTCATGGTCAAGCCCGGGCGGCCTGAGAGGTCAATCACCACGCGGGACAAAGCCTCGTCCAGCGGCACATAGGCGTGGCCGTAGCGGCGAATGCCTTTTTTGTCGCCCACGGCCTTCAAGACCGCCTGACCCAGGGTGATGCCCACGTCTTCTACCGTGTGGTGGCCGTCGATGTGCAAATCGCCTTCGGCCTCAATATCGAGGTCAATCAGCCCGTGGCGGGCGATCTGGTCGAGCATGTGGTCAAAGAAGCCAATGCCGGTGGACAGGCGCGAATGGCCGCTGCCGTCGAGATTGAGCTTGACGTGGATGCGCGTCTCGGCGGTGTTGCGGGCCACTTCGGCCGTGCGCGGGGCGCGTGGGCCGCCGGCGTTGGCACCGGGCACTTCGATCAGGGCGGTTTGGGTCATAGGGAAGCCTTTAGTGCTGCGAGCAGCTGGGTGTTCTCGTCGGCGGTGCCGACCGTCAGGCGCAGGCAGTCTGCCAGCAAAGGGTGCATTTTAGAAACGTTCTTCACCAGCACGCTGCGAGCGCGCAAGGATTCAAACACCGCCTGGGCGGCGTCTTGGCCCGCGCGCGCTGGCACGCGCACCAACACCATATTGGCGTCGCTGTCCCACACCTGCAGGCCGGGCAACTGGCGCAGTGCGTGCAGCAAGCGGGCGCGTTCCTCGCAAATGGCCTGGGCCTGGGCGGCAAAGGCCTCGGCGTGCTCTAACGCAAACAGGGCGCACTCGCAGTTGAGCACACTGATGTTGTAGGGCGGGCGCACCTTGTCCAGCTCGGCCACCAGGGCCTGCGGCCCCATCAAATAGCCCAGGCGCACACCGGCCAGGCCAAATTTGCTCAGGGTGCGCATGAGCAGCACATGGGTGTGGAGCTGCGGCTGGGCGCGAATGGTGTCCAGGTAGCTGCGGCTGGAAAAAGGCTGGTAGGCCTCGTCCAGCACCACCAGGCTGCCACTTTGCGCGGCGGCGGCTACTACCTGCGCCATGTCGGCCTCGTTCCACAAATTGGCGGTCGGGTTGTTCGGGTAAGCCAGATAGACGATGGCGGGCTGGGTTTGCGCAATGGCCGCCAGCATGGCGGGCACGTCCAGCGCAAAGTCAGCGGTGAGGGGCACGCCGACAAAGTCCAAGCCCTGGAGCTGCGCGCTCATGGCGTACATCACAAAGCCGGGCACGGGTGCCAGCACCACCGGCGGTTTGCCCGTTAGCCGGTCAGTGCCCACGGCGCATGCCAGGCTCAGCAGCGAAATCAGCTCGTCCGAGCCGTTGCCCAAGATGATGTCGTAGCCCGCAGGCATGTGCGCGTACTGCGCCAGCGCCTCGCGCAAGTGCTGCACCCGCGCGCCGGGGTAGCGGTTGAGCGCCACGGCGCCCAGGCGCGCGCCCAGTGCGCTTTGCAGTTCGGCGCTCAGGCGGTAGGGGTTTTCCATGGCGTCGAGCTTGACCATGCCTTGCGGGTCTTGCACCGCATAGGCGTGCATGGCCTGCACGTCGGCACGGATGCGCCGCGCCACCAGCGCCTCGGGGCTGGGGGGAAGCGGCATGTTCATTCGAGCCTCATTTCGGCCGCGCGGGCGTGGGCCTGCAGGCCTTCGCCATAGGCCAGCACAGCGGCCACGGGCCCGAGCACACGCGCACCGGCCGCGCTCACCTCTATCAGGCTGCTGCGTTTTTGAAAGTCGTACACGCCCAGCGGGCTGGAAAAACGTGCCGTGCCGCTGGTGGGCAGCACATGGTTGGGCCCGGCGCAGTAGTCGCCCAGCGATTCGCTGGTGTAGGCGCCCAAAAAGATGGCCCCGGCGTGCAGCAACAGCGGCTCCCAGCGGTGCGGGTCGGCGCTAGAGACTTCGAGGTGCTCGGGCGCAATGCGGTTGCTCAGGGCGCAGGCCTCTTCCATGCTGCGGGTGTGCACCAGCGCGCCGCGGCCGTTGAGCGACTTGGCGATGATCTCGGCGCGCGGCATGCTGGGCAGCAAGCGGTCAATGGCGGCTTGCACTTGGTCGATATAAGCGGCATCAGGACACAGCAAAATGCTTTGCGCCAGCTCGTCGTGCTCGGCCTGGCTGAACAAGTCCATGGCAACCCAGTGGGGCGGCGTGCTGCCGTCGGCCAGCACCAAAATCTCGCTCGGGCCGGCGATCATGTCAATGCCTACGGTGCCAAACACCCGGCGCTTGGCGGCGGCCACATAGGCGTTGCCCGGGCCGGTGATCTTGTTGACGGCAGGAATGGTGGCCGTGCCATAGGCCAGCGCGGCCACGGCCTGCGCGCCACCCACGGTAAAGGCGCGCGTCACGCCCGCCACATAAGCAGCAGCCAGCACCAGCGGGTTTTTAACGCCTTGGGGTGTGGGCACGACCATGATGATTTCGCCCACCCCGGCCACATGGGCGGGAATGGCGTTCATCAGCACGCTCGACGGATAAGCCGCCTTGCCGCCGGGCACGTAAATGCCCACGCTGTCCAGCGGCGTGACTTTTTGGCCCAAAAGCGTGCCGTCGGCATCGCGGTAACTCCAGCTTTGGCCGCAGGCCTGTTTTTGCGCCTCGTGGTAGCTGCGCACCCGGGCAGCGGCAAATTCCAAAGCCTGGCGCTGGGCTTCGGGAATAGCGTCAAACGCGGCCTTCAATTCAGCCTGGGTGAGTTCTAGCGCAGAGATGCTGTCGGCGCTCAGGCCGTCAAAGCGCGCGGTGTAGTCCAGCACGGCGGCGTCGCCACGCTGCTGCACATCGGCCAGGATGTCGGCCACGCGCTGCTCGATGGCGGCGTCGGTGTCGGCAGACCAATGCAGGCGGGCCTGGAAGCGGGCCTCAAAATCGGCGTCCTGGGTGGACAGGCGCGCGGGCGTGGCGGTGAAAGTCATGGTCAGATTCAGGCCTTGCCAATCGCGCTGGCAAAGGCGTTGATGATGTTACGAATCGGCTCGCGCTTGAGCTTCAAGGCCGCCTGGTTGACCACCAGCCGCGCGCTGATGTCCATGATGTGCTCGACCTCGACCAGGTTGTTTGCCTTGAGCGTGTTACCGGTGGACACCAGATCCACAATGGCGTCGGCCATGCCCACCAGCGGCGCGAGTTCCATGCTGCCGTAGAGCTTGATCAGGTCCACGTGCACGCCCTTGGTGGCAAAAAACTCGCGGGCAATGGCCACGTACTTGGTCGCCACTTTCAGGCGCGCGCCCTGGCGCACTGCGTGGGCGTAGTCAAAGTCGGCGCGCACGGCCACGCTGATGCGGCATTTGGAGATTTGCAAATCCAGCGGCTGGAACAAGCCCGCGCCGCTGGTGGCGCTGCCCCAGTCGCCGCCGTGTTCGAGCAATGTATCTTTGCCGGTAATGCCCATGTCAGCGCCGCCAAACTGCACATAAGTGGGCACGTCGGTGGCGCGCACCACCAGCACGCGCACGTCTGCGTGGTTGGTGTCCAGAATCAACTTGCGCGATTTTTCCGGGTCGTCCAGCACTTCGATGCCAGCGGCACGCAAGAGCGGCAGCGTTTCTTCAAAAATGCGGCCTTTGGACAAGGCAATGGTGATCATGCGGTTCTCGTTTTCAATGGAGTGGCGGTGCAAAGCCCCGCCTTATTTGATGCGCTCAATGTCAGCGCCAATGCCACGCAGCTTGGACTCCATCTGGTCGTAGCCGCGGTCGAGGTGATAGATGCGCTCGACCACCGTCTCGCCCTGAGCCACCAAACCGGCAATCACCAGCGAGGCCGAAGCGCGCAAATCAGTGGCCATGACCGTGGCGCCCGAGAGTGCGGCCACGCCTTGCACCAGCGCCACTTTGCCCTCGATCTGGATGTTGGCGCCCAGGCGCACCAGCTCGTTGACGTGCATGAAGCGGTTCTCAAAAATCGTCTCGGTCGCCTTGGACGCGCCATGCGAGATGCAGTTAAGCGCCATGAACTGCGCCTGCATGTCGGTGGGGAAACCGGGGTATTCGGTGGTGCGAAAGCCCTGGGCCTGCAAGCGCCCGCTGGACTGCACGCGAATACCGCCTTCGACCGCAGTGACGGTGGCGCCCGCGGCGCGCAGCTTTTCGATCACCGCGTCCAGATGGTCGGCGCGGCCGTGTTGCAGCACCACGTCGCCACCAGTGGCGGCCACCGCGCACAAAAAGGTGCCGGCCTCAATGCGGTCAGCCACCACCTGGTGGTCGCAGCCGTGCAGGGTTTCGACACCCTGGATGCGGATGCGGCTGCTGCCGTGGCCCTCGATGCGCGCGCCCATGGCGATCAGCATTTCGGCCAGGTCGGGAATCTCGGGCTCTTGCGCCGCGTTTTCCAAAATGGTTTCGCCCTCGGCCAGCGCGGCGGCCATCAAAAAGTTTTCAGTTCCGGTGACAGTCACCATGTCCGTGGTGATGCGCGCGCCCGTGAGGCGCTTGCGCCCGCCGCGCACGCGCGCCAGCATATAGCCGTGCTCCACGCTGATTTCGGCGCCCATGGCGGCCAGGCCTTTCAAGTGCTGGTCTACCGGGCGCGAGCCAATGGCGCAGCCGCCGGGCAGCGACACCTTGGCGTGGCCAAAGCGCGCCAGCAAGGGGCCCAGCGCCAGCACCGAGGCGCGCATGGTTTTCACCAGCTCATAAGGGGCTTCGGGCAGGTTCAAGGCGCCCGCGTTGGCGCTGACGCTGCCGTCGGCATGTTGTTCAATCTGCACGCCCATGTGGCGAATCAGCTTGAGCATGGTGGACACGTCTTGCAGGCGCGGCACATTGCGCAGCGTCACCGGCTCGGCGGTGAGCAGCGTGGCACAGAGTTCTGGCAGGGCGGCATTTTTGGCGCCAGAAATCGGGACCGTGCCTTGCAGGCTGCGCCCGCCGCGTATGAGTAATTTGTCCATGGTCTTGTAGATTGGCTCAGGCCGATTGCTGCGCCCATTCGGCCGGGGTGTAGGTTTTCATCGACAAGGCGTGCACCTCGTCGGTCTGCATGCGCGTGCCCAAAGTGGCGTACACCATTTGGTGGCGCCCAATCAGGCGCTTGCCTTCAAAGGCACTGGACACGATGGTGGCGTACCAGTGGCGGCCGTCGCCCTCGAGCGCGCAGTGGTCGCAG
>CANGHQ010000024.1 GCA_947453585.1 Burkholderiales bacterium
CACGGGTCTGGCGCCAGGCCAAATTTGCCTATGAGCGCCCAAGACCTTGAACTGCGCTTGCGCCAGGAGCGCGCCATCTGGCGCAGCGCCCAATTGCGCGGCGAATTGATCGTCCAAAGCGAGGTGCTGGTCGCGCCCTTTGCGCAGGCCGACCGCGTCAAGGGCGGGCTGATCTGGCTGCGCCGCCATCCCGTGGTTCTGGCAGCTTTGGTGGCCGTAGCGGTGGCCATCAAGCCACGCAACGCCTTGGCCAAAATCGGCCGCGCGTGGTCGGTTTGGCGCACGGTGGAGCGCTACTGGCGCTAGACGACCCGGCGCTCCTTGCTTTGCGTGTTTCGCAGCCCTATGACGGGTGCTGCAGCGCCTTGGTGGTGGCCCTGCGGCGCGGCGGGCGCCGCTGGAACTAGCGTTCTTCCACCCGCCCGTCGGCGTGCCGGGCAAAGCGGCCTGTGTCACGCGGGTGCACCGGGTCGCTTGCGCCCCAGGGCCAGCCGCCAAATTCGGTGCGGCGGTAGTCGGCAAAGGCCTGGTGGATTTCGGCCTGGGTGTTCATCACAAAAGGGCCGTACTGCGCCACCGGCTCGCCAATCGGGCGGCCTTGCAGCATCAGCAACTCGGTTTCTTGGTCGCCATTGACCAGCTCTAGCGCGTCTTGGGCGCGCACTTCCACCACGGACTGGACTTCCACGGGCTGGCCGCCCAACTCCAAGGTCTGGCCTTTGAAGAAATAGAGCTGGCGCCGCGTACCTGCGTGGCGGGCGCCGCGCAGCGTCCAGCGTGCGCCGGGCGCCATGCGGATGGTGAAGATGGCCAGGTCCGCGTCGGGCTCGCTGGCCCAGGAATCGGGCGGCGGTGGCAGGCCTTGGGCGCCCTCTAGCGCGCCAGCAGCCACCATCACCTCGGTAGCGCGGCCTTGCGCGTCTTGGTGGTGCAGGGTTTGCACGTTTTCGCCCCAAAACATGGTGAAGTGCGGCTCGGCCATTTTGTTTTTGGCCGGCAGGTTGAGCCAAATCTGGAACAGCTCGGCCGAATTTGGCGCCTCCATCTGGCGCAGCGGAAACATTTCGCAGTGCACGATGCCCTTGCCTGCGGTGAGCCACTGCACGTCGCCCGGGCCAAAGCGGGCGGTAGCACCCAGTGAATCCGAGTGGTCAATATGGCCCTGGCGCACGATGGTCACCGTCTCAAAGCCGCGGTGCGGGTGGGCCGGAAAGCCGGGAATGGTCTTGCCGTGGTACATGCTCCAGCCGTCTTTGCCGGCAAAGTCCTGGCCCAAATCGCGCCCGTGCAGGCTCGCGTCGGGCCCCATGGCGGCATTGCCGTGCGGGTAGTGGTCCAGGTGGTGGACGCAAAACAAAAACGGGTCAATGGTGGGCCAAGGTGGCGCGGACAAAGGCGTGATGCTGAGGATGCTGCTGTTGGGGGCCATGGGGCACTTCTCCACGAGGTTTTTAACGAGGTAAAGGCGGTATTGGGCCACAGCTGGCTGGGGCTGCTGCCAGGTGTTTGGGTGGGAGTCGCGCTTGCGGGCGCCGCGCTGCGCGTTCGTGGCGCTTTTGCGGGTGTGGCCACGCATTTACGCAGGCGCGCTGATCAACCCTGCCCAGATTCGGCCCACTGCGGCGCGCCGCAAGGCCGCCGGTGGGCAGCCCGATAAGATCCGAGCATGTTTTTGAACCCTGGATTCTTGCCGCGAGCGGGCTTTGCCTTGCTTGTGCTGCTGGCCGTCTGGGCGCTGCAGACCGCACAAGGCCCAAGCGCCAGCTCGCGCCCCTTGGCCGCGCCCGCGCCGGGCTTGCCCGGTGAACAAGCCGCCGCCGGACACTGGGCGCCGGTAGCCCGCGGCACGATTCCCATGCCGGTGGGCGTGCCTGCGGCGCACGCCAGCGGGCTGGTGGCCATGCCTGCGGGCGACCCTGCGGCTTTGACCGCATTCTGGTTTGCGGGCGACCGCGAGAGCGCGCCCAATGTGCAAATTGCCGCGTCCCGCTTTGACCGCGCCCTGCAAACCTGGAGCCCGGCGCGCATTGTGGTTAACCGCCACGCCATGGGCGCGCAACTCGGCTTTGGCCTGCGCCGCCTGGGCAATCCGGTGGCCTGGGTCGATGCGCGTGGGCGCATGCACCTGTTTGTGGTGGCCACGGGCTGGGGCGGCTGGGCGGCGTCCCGCGTGCTGCATTTGCGCCAGACCGCAGGCAGCAGCGCGTCTGAGCTGCAGTTTGAGCCGCTGCGCGTGCTGCCCTTGTCGTGGCTGTGGAACCTGAGTTATTTGGTGCGTACCGCGCCGCTGCCGCTGGCCGACGGTGGCATGGTGCTGCCCGCCTATTTCGAGCTGGGGGCAAAAACCCCGGTGGCGCTGCGCTTTGACGCCCAGGGCGAATGGCTTGGCATGGCGCGCATGTCGCGGCGCACCCACAATTTGCAGCCAGCGCTGCTGGCCACCTCAGCCACCGACTGGCTGGCCCTGCTGCGCGACACCCGGCCTAATGGAAAAATCGGTGTTGCCCAGACGCATGACGGCGGCCAAACTTGGATTGACGCGCCCGACCTGCCGCTGGACAACCCCGACGCAGGCATCGCCACCCTGAGCGTGGGCGCGCAGCATTTGCTGGTGTTCAACCCTTCAACATCAAGCCGGCAAAGTCTGCGCCTGGCGCGTTCTGCCGACGGCGCGCAGTGGGCCACGGAGCGCGATCTGGAGGACGGCGTGCCGGGCCAGGAGTTTTCCTATCCGGCCCTGGCCTGGGCCGACCGCAGCCTGTGGGTCAGTTACACCGACCAGCGCAAAAGCATTGCCTGGCAGCGGCTGAACTGGGTGGCGGATGGTGGCCCTGCTGCGCCCGCTGCTGCGCAGCTAGCGCCGGCCTCAGCCCCAGCCCCAGCCCAGTCCGCCGCTGCGTCCGCAGCGCCCACTATCCGGGCCAAGCCATGAACCCCTTTTCTTTATTCGCCGACTGGGTCGCGTTGGGCGCCCACAGCGCGCCCTTGTTGCCCGCCCTGGAAAGCCTGCCCTGGCTGCGCCACGCCGCCTGGAGCCTGGTGCTGGCAGCGCTTGTTGTGCTGCTGGGCGCAAGGCGCCGGGGCGCTGGTACTGAGACTGGCACTGGAACTGGAACTGGAACTGGAACTGGTACTGGCACTGGCACCGGGGCGCGCACCGGCTTGCTCGCTATTGTGGTGACGGCTTGGGCCTGGGTGCCCGGCGAATGGGGCTTGGCGTATTGGCTGGGCTTGGCGTTTCAGATTCCCAGTGTGTTGTCTTGCGTGCTGGCGATTGGGGTGCTGGTGCGGGCCTTTGCGCGGCGCGCCGGGCCAGGGCGCGACGCAATTGGGGTGATGGGCCCAGGCGCCGCCGACCGCTCCTATCCAGACCTTTCTGCGTGGGCGGCGGTGTACATGGGCGCCGGAGTGCTGCTGGGCTGGGTCTTGCTACTCGATACCTTTGCGCTGCTTCCTGTGCCGGTCTACGCTTGGGGTTTTGGGTCGGCTGCCTTTTGGCTGGTGTGCGCCCTGGCCTTGTTGCCCTGGGTGGTGGCGGGAGCAGGCGTCTGGCGGGCGAGCGGTGCTTGGCAAGTGGCTGCGGCAGTCGCCTTGTTTGGCCTGTCGCGCTGGCCTAGCGGCAATGTGTGGGACGCCTTGCTCGATCCCTGGCTCTGGCTGGTGCTCAACGGCTACGCGTTGAGCGCAGTGGCGCGGTCTTGGGGCAGCCGGTCATAAGCGGCTGTCGGTCCGGCCAGCGATCCGTTGGACGCACCGGGCGCGCAACATGCGCTTGATATAAGTGGTTTAAGGAAGACACGTGATGTGCCGAATTCGATTGTGGGCTCGCGCACTGCGTGTGGTGCTGAACTTCTTCCCGGGCAGGCCTGCTGCGCCATCCCTCAGAGCCCGTGCCCCCTGACGGATTTAGTTGGCCACCCCCGGCAACAAAAGCCATTCCCGCCCAAACAGCCATTGCTGCGGGTACCAGACATTGGCCAGGGTCACTTCGCCACTCTTGTGGCGGCTTTTAACGTGCCAGCGGTAACCCAGCACGCGGCATGTGGGGGCGCAACTGGGCGCGGTGGCCTGTGAATCGTCGTCCAGCCAGACCACGGCGTCAAACGACTCCAGCAAAAACGCCAGGCGCTCGGTGGGTGGCATTTCGGGGTGCAGCGCGCCGGTGTTGCGGCCGGCCACGTCAAACGGCACCAGCGTGCTGTGCGGCATAAAAAAATGAAAACGCTCGTATTGGCCGGTAAAGCCGTTGGGCACCGCCACGCGCTTGCCCTGCAATTGCGCCAGGGCGGCGGGGCTGTATTGGGCCTGCGCACTGTCCAGCGGCGCGACCATCAGGCCAAAGCTGGCATAGACGCCCAGGCAGGCTAGCAGCGCCGCGTTGCGGCTCCAGTCGCGCCGCAGGCAGCCAGCGAGTGCCGCCGCCAGACCCACGGCCACCGCCAGCATGGCGGCCCAGCGCAGGGCGGGCGTGCCGATGTCCATGTCGCCCATCACCCAGGCAAAACGCCCGAGCAGCACCACCGCCGTGCTGGTGATGGCCAGGGTGAGCAAAAACCACAAGCGCGCCACCCGCTCCCAGTGCAGCGCCAGCAGCATGGCCAGCGGCGGCATGGCGGGAATCACGTAGCGCGCCGAGCGCTGGCTGGGGATGCTGAAAATCACCAGCCACACCAGCAGCCACAGCCAGAGCGTGCGTTCAGGCGCCGGGATGTGCGCCCAGCGTTTGCCGTTAAACAGCGCCCGGGCACCGGCCCAGGCCAGGCCCATCACCACAAACCACAAGAGCCCTGCGTTTTCCAGGTAGGCCAGCAGCTGGGTCCAAATCGGGTAGTCGCCCCACAGTGCGGCGTGCCAATAGCCCTGGCTGCCTGCCATCTTGCCGGCGTTTTCGCCCACCACAAATTCTTGCCAGACGGCGGCGGGGTCCGGGTCCAGCGCAAACCAGAGGCCAAACACGCCCAGCGCCAGCAGCGCGCTCCAAGCCACCGCCGCACTGCTGCGCAGGGCATGGTGCGTGCGCAATGGCTGGCCCGCCAGCAGCGCGCACCACAGCGTGGCAGCGGCGGGCGCCACCAGCGCAAAGGATTTGTAGAGCAGGCCCAGGCCTATGCAAACGCCAAACAGGCCGAACCACAGCAGCACGGGCGCGGGGCTCCAGGCGCCGGGGCGCGCCAGCCACGTTGGGGCCCAGGCGCTGCCCGCTTGGCTTGGCTGGCGCAGCTGGCTCCACAGCAGCGCCCACATTGGCAGCGCCAGCCAAAAGGTCTCAGGCGCCGAAGTGAGGTACACCCGCCCGTAGCGAAAACTGGAAAAAAACGCCAAGTACAGCACCGCCGCCAGCAAGCCCGTGCGCCAGTTGCCCCGCAGGCGCTGGGTGAACCAGGCCACGGCAGCAGCGGTGAGTAGCGTGTAGACCACGCTGGGCAGGCGCAGCGCAAACAGCGTCCAGTGCGCGCCCCAGTCGCCGGCCACCAGCGCCTGCCAAAACAGCAGCGGCGGCTTGGTGTTGCGCATGTGGTCCAGGTCAGAAACTAGCGGCAGCCACTGGCCGACCTCGGCTGTCAGGCGGGCGATGTGGATGTAGACCATCTCGTCGCCGTTGGTGGGCGCGTAAAAGCTGCCCAGGCCGAAAAAATACAGGCCCACCGCCAGGGCCAGCAAGGCCAGCCAAGGCCACAGCGTTGTGAAATCAGCGCCCGTGTCCGCGCGCTCTGGGGTTAGGGCGGTGGAGGGGCCCGTCATGGCGCGGCCTTAAGACTTGCGAAAAGTCCAGCGGTCATTGGCCAAAAAGTTGCTCACGCTGGCAATCACGATGGCAATCACATTGGCCAACATGTAGTGCATCAGGTGCGCCAGCCACAGCGTTAGTGCGTATTGCAGCGCAATGCCAAACCACGAGGCCAGTGCATATTTGAGCAGCTGCGCGCCCAGATGCGGCGGGCGTACTTCGTCGGACACCACGGCTGCGGCGTGCTGTGCCTGCACCCGGTCGGCCCAGGTCCATAGGCGGTTCCAGGTGAAGTTGTTGGCCGTGGCCACCGCAATGGCTACCGCCAACGAGGCCCAGGGTTTGCCCTGAGGCCCTTCGATGGACTGGAACAGGTATTCGTGGCACAGGTAAAGCACAGCAATATTGACCACCGTGCCGCTGGCCCCGACCAGGCCAAATTTCAGGTAACGAAATCGTGTGAGCCCGGCTACGGTGCGCAGGGCGCGGGCTTGCCAACCAACAGCTTCGCTCATGCTGTGGTGCCAGCGCCGTACGCTGTGTCGGTTTTCAGGTAGTGCAGCGCATCCGCCAGCACCGGATCCGGCGCAATGCGCTTGAGGCACTGGTTGTCGCCATCGCAAAAGGTCAGGCGGTGGTTGTAGGCGGACAGGCAGGGCGAGCAGGCAATGCCGCTTTCTAAAATGATGTTGCGCGAGCCCAGCGGGCCGTACAGCTTGCCGGTCTCGGGGCCAAAGAACACCATGGTCTGGATGGGCGTGAGCGTGGCAAAGTGGCCGGGGCCGCCGTCGTTGGTGATCAGCAGTGCAGAGGCATGGAACAGCATCAGCAGCTCGCGGATGCTGCGGGTGTAGCCGGTCAGGTCAATACAGGCGTCGCTCTTGATTTGCGCCATCAAGTCTTTGGCCAGTTGCGCGTCGTCTTTGAGGCCAATCAGGCCCACGGCAAAGCCTGCTGCGCACAGGCCTTGGGCCACGCGCGCATAGTGCGCAGCGGGCCAGGCGCGCTCGGGCAGAATGCCGCCGCCCGCGTACAGCAGCACCAGCTTGCGGCCAGCGGTGACGGGATGGTCAGTGTTGACCTTGTTTTTGTAGCCCGCCAACTCGGCTTCGCTAAAGCGCACCGACAACTCGGTGTCTACCGGCAGGTCGCGAATGGCGGCAGCCTTGTTGCGCGGCGTGCTGCCAGCGCTGTCCAGCGCATCGACCAGCGACAAAAACTGCTTGCTGATGTGCTGGTAAGGGTTGTAGGGAATGGCGTGGTTGATGAAGCTGCCGCGGTAAAGGCCTTCTTGCGTGTGCGGCGTGTAGCCTACGCGCACCGGTGCGCCGGTGGTGAACGAAAGCAGGGCGCTCACGCGCGAAAACAGCTCGCAGTCAATCACCGCGTCCAGCCGCAAGCGGCGCATGTCCAGGCTCACCTTGGCGATGTCGCCAATCAGCGCGCCGCCCGAACTGTCGTCCAGGCTGTGCATGTTTTCGGGCTCGGTGAGTTGCAGGAGTTTGGAGACTTCCTGGTTTTTCTTGAGCTGCAGGATGTGGATCTTGGCCTGCGGGTACTGGCGGCGCAGTTGCGCAAACATGGGGCCCGCCAGCACGATGCTGCCCATCTCGGACAGCAAGATCACCAGGATGTTTTTGGCATCCTTGGCGATCACGGGCGCGGGCTTATTTCCCGAAGTCAAGCGAACCCACCCCGACACCCCGGCGCACAGCAGCTGGCCTACCCAACGGTCAATGAAGCGTTGTGTCTGGAGTTTCATGGGTTCAGTGCGTTTGGGTCACAGGCCCGCCGCTGCACGCAAGGTTGCAGCTTTATCCGTACGCTCCCAAGTGAACTCGGGCTCTTCGCGGCCGAAGTGGCCGTAGGCTGCGGTCTTCTCGTAGATCGGGCGCAGCAGGTCGAGCATCTGGATGATGCCTTTGGGGCGCAGGTCAAAGTGCTCTGCCACCAAAGCCGAGAGTTTGTCGTCGGGCATCACGCCGGTGCCTTCGGTGTAGACCGTGATGTTCATGGGCTGGGCCACGCCAATGGCGTAGGCCACTTGCACTTGGCATTGCTTGGCCAAACCGGCCGCCACCACATTCTTGGCGACATAGCGGGCCGCGTAAGCCGCCGAGCGGTCCACCTTGGACGGGTCTTTGCCCGAAAAAGCGCCGCCGCCGTGCGGGCAGGCGCCGCCGTAGGTGTCCACAATGATCTTGCGACCCGTCAAGCCGCAGTCGCCTTGCGGGCCGCCAATGACGAAACGGCCGGTGGGGTTGACCAAATAGCGCGTGTTTTGCAGCCATTCCTTGGGCAACACGGGCTTGATCAGCTCTTCAATGATGGCTTCGGTAAAGCTGGCTTTCATGCTGTGCTGGTCGTGCGATTGGTCCGGGCTGTGCTGGGTGGACAGCACCACGGTGTCAATGCTGTGGGGCTTGCCGTCCACATAGCGCATGGTGACCTGGCTCTTGGCGTCCGGGCGCAAAAAGGGCATGCGGCCGTCCTTGCGCAGCTGGGCTTGGCGCTCCATCAGGCGGTGCGCGTAGTAAATGGGCGCGGGCATCAGCTCGGGCGTCTCGTCGCAGGCGTAGCCAAACATCAGGCCCTGGTCGCCCGCGCCGGTGTTCAGGTGGTCGTCTGACGCATGGTCCACGCCCTGGGCGATGTCATTGCTTTGCTTGTCATACGCCACCAGCACCGCGCAGCCTTTGTAGTCGATGCCGTATTCGGTGTTGTCGTAGCCAATGCGCTTGATGGTGTCGCGCGCCACCTGGATGTAGTCCACGTGCGCGTTGGTGGTGATCTCGCCGGCCAGAACCACTAAGCCGGTGTTGCAAAGCGTTTCAGCGGCCACGCGGGACTTGGGGTCTTGCTTGAAGATTGCGTCGAGGATTGCGTCAGAAATCTGGTCGGCTACCTTGTCGGGGTGGCCTTCGGATACGGACTCGGATGTGAATAGAAAATCGTTCGCCATGTGGGTTACTCCAAATAAAAACAACAAATCGCGTTGCTTGGGCTTTGGAGCCTTCAGCGAACGCTTTAGCAGATTCGTCCGGGTGGACAAGGCACAATGGCGCGGCGTTTGCGGCCCGCCATTGTGGTGGTCGCCCTGCAAGTAGTTCATAACTCAGCGACCAACGCAATCTTACTGCACCCATGCCTCTTGTTTTTCAACTGCTCGCACGCCTGCCGCTGTGGCTGCTGCATGGCGCAGGCGCGGTGCTGGGCTGGCTGGTGTTTTGGCTCTCGCCCACCTACCGCCGACGCTTTCTGGACAACGCGGCCCAATCCGGCCTGCCCGCCAAGCAGTGGCGAGCCGCCGTAGCCGCCGCCGGGCGCCTGACGCTAGAGCTGCCGCGCCTGTGGCTGGGCCGCCCGGTGCCCGTGCGCTGGCAAGGTGCCGAACTGATAGAGGCCGCGCTGGCCCAAGGCCGGGGCGTGGTCTTCATCACGCCGCACCTGGGCTGCTTTGAAGTGGCCGCCCAAGCCTATGGCGCGCGCTTTGGCCAGACCCACCCCATGACCGCCCTGTACCGCCCGGCACGCCAGGCCTGGCTGGCCGCCCTGGAGAGCCGCGTGCGTGCGCGCCCCGGCTTGCACACCGCGCCTACCACGCTTGCGGGCGTCAAGCAAATGCTCAAGGCGCTCAAACATGGCCACTGCGTTGGCCTGCTGCCCGACCAGGTGCCGCCGCTGCACCAAGGTGTGTGGGCGCCATTTTTCGGCAAACCGGCTTACACCATGACGCTGTCAGCGCGGCTGGCGCAGCAAACGGGCGCGGCCACCCTGCTGGCCTGGGGCGAGCGGCTGCCCTGGGGGCGCGGCTACGTCGTGCATGTGCTGCCATTTGCCAGCACGCCGCAGGCGCCAGGCGAGGCGGCGATAACCCAGCTCAACCAGGCGTTGGAGGCGCTGGTACGTCACCATCCGGACCAATATCTTTGGGGCTACGCGCGCTACAAGGCGCACCGCACCGAGGCGGGTGCCTGACATGCTGAGCCATATTCCTATCCTTGTGACCCGCGCTCTGGCCGTGCTGCCGCTGCCTGCGCTGCGGGGCTTGGGCTGGCTGCTGGGCGCGCTGCTGTATGTGCTGGTTGGCTCCCGGCGGCGGGTGGTGGACACCAATTTGCGGCTGTGCTTTCCGGCGTGGTCCAAGCAGGAGCGGCGGCGCCACACCTTTGCCTGCTTTGTGTATTTTGCCCAGGCCTGGCTAGACCGGGGCTGGCTGTGGCACGGACGGCCTGAGACGGTGCTGGGGCGCCTGCGCATCACCGGCGCGGTCCAGGAACTTTCGGGCACCGCGCCTACCGTCATCTTCGCGCCGCATTTTGTGGGGCTGGACGCCGGCTGGACGGCGCTCACCCAGCAACTGGCACGCGGCTTTACCACCATCTATACCCGCCAGGCCAACCCGGTCTCTGACGCATGGATTCGCCAGGGGCGCCAGCGCTTTGGCTCTTGCCACCTGGTCGCCCAGCTCGACGGCGCCCGGCCGGTGATTGCCCGGCTGAAAGCGGGCGAGCCCTTGTACCTGCTGCCGGACATGAACTTTGACCCCAAAGACTCTTTGTTTGTGCCCTTTTTTGGCAACACGGCGGCCACCGTGCCGTCGCTGTCACGCTTTGCGCGGTTGGCGCGGGCCAAAATTGTGCCGGTGATTACGCGGATGACGCGCCAAGGCTACGAGGTGGAAATATTGCCGGCCTGGACCGATGTGCCCAGTGGCGATTTATGGGCCGACACGGTGCTGATGAACCAGCGGCTCGAAGCCTATATCCAGACCATGCCAGCCCAGTATTACTGGGTGCACAAGCGTTTCAAGGACCAGCCCGAGGGCGTGGCGCCGCCCTACTAGCCGGTCAGCCGGGGCGGGCTTGGACCTTAAGCCGCGTCTGGCTCGTCGAGTGACTCGGGTTCGTCGGCCTCATCTGCCTGGGGCGCCGCTGCGGCCACGGGCGCAATTAGCCCACCCTTGGGATGGGCCCAGTCCCACAGCAAGGTCGCCACATCTTCCACGCCAATGCGCTTGGGCGCGGAAAACAGCCGCACTTCGCCGCCACCGGCTTGCAGCTTGGCAATCGACAGCGCCTTGGTGGATTCCGCGCGGGTCAGCTTGTCGGCCTTGGTCAGCACGACAAGAAACTTCAGGCCTTCTTGCACCCGGGGCCGGATCACGTCGAGCAGCACTTCGTCAAGTTCGGTCATGCCGTGGCGCGGGTCGCACATCAGCACAATCGCCTTGAGGTTTTCGCGGCTGACCAAATAGTTGGCCATCACCTGCTGCCAACGGATCTTGTCTTGCTTGGGCACCGCCGCGTAGCCGTAGCCGGGCAAATCGGTCAGCACCGCGTCCATCACGCCTTGTTTGCCGAGCGAAAACAAATTGATGTGCTGCGTGCGGCCCGGGCGCTTGGAGGCAAAGGCGAGCTGCTTTTGCTGCGTCAGCGTATTGATGCAGGTGGATTTGCCGGCATTGGAGCGGCCCACAAAGGCTATTTCGGGCACATCCAGCGCGGGCAAAAAGTGAAGTTGCGGCGCGGTGGTCAGAAATTTGGCGGTGTGCAACCAGCCCATGGCGATGGCGCC
>CANGHQ010000025.1 GCA_947453585.1 Burkholderiales bacterium
CCACGGAAAACTCGCCTTAGATCGCACCATGCCCGTCAACCTGCCCGCCCCTGACCCTTCCACCCTGTTCCCGATTGCTGGCGTGCGCATTGGCGTCGTCGAAGCTGGCGTGCGCAAGCAGGGCCGCAAAGACGTGTCGGTGTTCCTGCTCGATGCGGGCAGTAGCGTGGGCGGCGTCTTCACCACCAACCGCTTTTGTGCCGCCCCGGTTCAAATCTGCCAGCACAACCTGGCCCAGGGTGCCGAGATCCGGGCCATGGTCATCAACACCGGCAATGCCAACGCGGGCACCGGCGCCGACGGCCTGGCGCGCGCCCGCGCCACCTGCGCCGCGCTGGCCCAGCGTTTGCAGATTGACGCAAGCCAAGTGCTACCGTTTTCGACCGGCGTGATCATGGAGCCGCTGCCCAGCGATCGCATCATTGCCGCGCTCGACAACGCCATCGCTGCGGCCCACGCTGATCGCTGGCTGCAGGCGGCCGAGGGCATCATGACCACCGACACCGTGCCCAAGGCCTTTGGCGCCCAGGTGCAGATTGGCGGCAAGACCGTCAGCGTCACCGGCATCAGCAAGGGCGCGGGCATGATCCGCCCCAATATGGCCACCATGCTGGGCTTTATCGCCACTGACGCCTGTGTGCACCCCGATTTGATGCAGCCCCTGGCGCTGGCGCTGGCCCAGCAGTCTTTCAACTGCGTCACCGTGGACGGAGATACCTCCACCAACGACTCGCTGGTGGTGGTCGCCACCCACCAGGCCGGCCACGCACGCATTGATTCCCTGCGCAGCCCTGAAGGCAAAGCCCTGTTTGCCGCCCTGCTGGGTGTGGCGCAAAAGCTGGCCCACGCCATAGTGCGCGACGGCGAGGGCGCCACCAAGTTCATCACCGTGCAAATTGACGGCGGCGCTAGCTCGCAGGAATGCAGCAAGGTGGCCTATGCGATTGCGCACTCGCCGCTGGTTAAAACCGCGTTTTTTGCCAGCGACCCCAATCTCGGGCGCATTTTGGCGGCCGTGGGCTACGCTGGCATCGACGATCTGGACCAAGGAGGCATTGAACTCTTCCTGGACGATGTGCACGTGGCCACCAAAGGCGGGCGCAACCCCGACTACCAAGAGGCGGACGGCCAGCGCGTCATGCGCCAGAGCGAGATTGTGGTGCGTGTGAACTTAGGCCGGGGCAGCGCCAGCCACACCGTGTGGACCTGCGACCTGAGCCACGACTACGTCACCATCAACGCCGATTACCGGTCCTAAAAGGAAATTCGCGTGGCTGAAGACCGTTTTGCCCCTTTTATGGCGCGCGCCGTGCAGTTCATGGAGCGGGTTGAATCGGCCTTGCGCCAGGACATTGAGCAGCCCGACTGGAACAGTTCCATCGCCTTTTTGTACCGCAAGCGGGTGTCTGGCCAGGGCTACTTGGTGCCGGTGCGCCAGGTGGGCGCCATGCGGCTCGATGACCTGAAGGAAATCGACGTCCAAAAAGAAAAAATCGCGCGCAACACCGCGCAGTTTGTGGACGGGCGCACCGCCAACAACGTGCTGCTGACCGGCGCGCGGGGCACGGGCAAGTCGTCCTTGGTGCGGGCCTGCCTGAACACCTATTGCGACCAGGGCCTGCGCCTGATCGAAGTGGACAAAGAAGACCTGGTCGATTTGCCCGACATCGTCGATATCGTCGCCCAACGCCCCGAGAAATTCCTGATTTTTTGCGACGACCTGAGCTTTGACCAGGGCGAGCCCGGCTACAAGGCGCTCAAATCGGTGTTGGACGGCTCGGTTTCCGCCACCTCGGCCAATGTGCTGATTTACGCCACCAGCAACCGGCGCCATCTCTTGCCCGAATACATGGCCGAAAACCTGACCTACACCCACACCGAAAGTGGTGAGGTGCATCCGGGCGAGGGCGTGGAAGAAAAAATCTCGCTCTCCGAGCGATTTGGCCTGTGGGTCAGCTTTTACCCATTTACCCAAGACGAATACCTGCAGATCGTCGCCCAGTGGCTGCAGGCGCTAGGCGTGCCCGCAGCGCAGGCCGCGCAGTCGCGCCCCGAGGCGCTGATCTGGGCGCTGGAGCGCGGCTCGCGCACCGGTCGTGTCGCCTGGCAGTTTGCCAAAGACTTTGCCGGCCGCCACGCGCTGGACTTCAACGCCGGTTCATGAAGCCTTCATTGCGGGTGGCTGACCCCGAGATTGCCCGCCACGGCGGCGCAGACCGACCCGAGGTTCAAGTGGCCGTGGGAGTGCTGATCCGCGAAGGCGGCGCTTTTTTGCTCACTTCCCGCCCGGCGGGCAAGCCTTACGCCGGTTACTGGGAATTTCCCGGCGGCAAGGTGGAGCAGGGCGAATCGACCTTGGACGCCTTGCGCCGCGAACTGCAGGAAGAGCTTGGCATCGACGTCAGCACCGCCGCGCCCTGGAAGGTCGAAGTGGTGGATTACCCGCATTCGCTGGTGCGGCTGCATTTCTTTAAGGTAACGGGTTGGAGTGGCGCGCTGCAGATGCGCGAACAGCAATCAGCCCAATGGGAAACGCTGCCCGTGCGCGTCAGCCCGGTTTTGCCGGGGACGGTGCCCGTGCTGGAGTGGCTGGCGGCTGAGGCTGATACTGCAGCAGATTGACCCCAATGGGGCTGGGTGGCGCTGGTTTGGCGCGCCGGTCTTAGGCTAGTGGACCGGTCCGTGTTCAAGCTGCATGTCGTCTGGCTTGTCCACCGCTGGCAGGCGAAACTCTTCGCTGGCCCATGCCCCCAAGTCCACGCCTTTGCAGCGCGCACTGCAAAACGGGCGGTACACATTGGACGGCGCGTAGACGCTAGGGCCTTGGCAACCCGGGCATTTCACCAGTTTGACGGCTTCTTTGGCCATGCATCACACCCGTTTCAGGAGCACAAAGTCAGCTCAAACGCGATGTCGGCGGTGTTGGCCTGAACCCGGTCATGCACCGACTGGTGCACAAAGCGGATGGATGCCACTAGGCGGTTAGCGCTGATTTCAGGAATCGCACCCAAGGCGGGGTCTAGGGACAGGCGCAAGAGTTGGAATGTGCGGCCCTGGGGCAGGTTTTGCTGGAACTGGCCACCCATGGCGACGATTTTCTGGGGCGAGCCGGAATCTCGCAGCAAACCCAGCAAAGCCTTGATCGCGTTGGACAAGGGCAGCAGGGTTTCCACCCATCCGCACAAGTCGCTACGGCGTTGTTCTGAAGAATGGTGTTGCCAGGCGTAATAGGCCGGCAGGTCAAAATTGCAGGTGCCGCCGGGAATGCTGGTGCGGCTGCGCAGGCTTTTGAGCCACTCGTTTTCTTCAAGCGTGCGCCCAAGCTTGTTGGGGGCGTTATTGAGTGCCTCGATGCAGGCGCTGAGCTGCTCGACCAGGTTTTCAAGCAGATTGGCGGCAATGTCAGGATTGCCACGAAAGTTGCACATGATCTGGCGCTGGCGCTCGAGGTCTTTGAGCACATCGGTTTTGAGCTCGGCGCGGGCGCTGACGCTCAAAATCTCAAACAAGGTGATCAGCGCAAAGTGGTGATCGAGCTCGTGGGGACGGTCAATGAGGGCGAAAAGCCGCTCAAATAGCTGTTCCAGACGCAGATAAGTGCGAATTCTTTCGTTAAACGGGTATTCGTAGAGTATCACGCGCAATTTTCCAGTGCCGGGATCATAGCCCGAACTGCGGCCCCAATTGCCCCAATTCGCGCTCGATTTCAAACAAGTCCCGGCCTTGATTGAAAATAACGAAGTCAGCCGCCTGCAAGCGCTGGGCGCGCGTGCTTTGGGCTGCAATGATGGCCTGGACTTCTGGCGCGCTCAGGCCGCTGCGCTGCGCTGCGCGTTCCACCTGGGTCTGCGCCTGGCAGTCCACGATCAGCACCCGGTCCAGGCTCTTGCGCCAGTGGCGCGACTCCACCAGCAGCGGAATGTCAAAAACGATGCATCGCACGCCTTGCGCCACAGCATCTGCGGCTTGGCGTTCCACTTCGAGTGCAATCAGCGGGTGCACGATGGACTCCAAGCGCGCGCGGGCCTGGGGGTCGGAAAACACCAGTTGGCGCATCTGCGTGCGGTCCATGGCCCCCGTGGCGTCGATGAAGTCCGCGCCAAAGGTCGCGCGGACGGCAGCAATCGCCGACCCGCCCGCAGCCGTACTGGCGCGCGAGATGGCGTCGGCGTCAATCACGCGGGCGCCTTGGCGTCCCAAAATCTGGCACACCGTGCTCTTGCCGCTACCAATGCCGCCGCTCACACCCAGTCGCATGCTGCGCGCGCTCATAGGCCTATCGCTGCACGCAGCGCCATGGGGCTCCAGGCCAGGCAAACGAAACCGGCGCCGGCCAAAAAGGGGCCAAAGGGCATGTAGCCGCCTTCGCGCAGGCCGCCGCCGAATTTAAGCGCCAGCCCCACCACCGTGCCAACGATGGACGACAGCAGAATCAGCGGAACCAGCAGTTGCCAGCCAAACCAGGCGCCCAGGCAGGCAAACAGTTTGAAGTCGCCGTAGCCCATGCCTTCTTTGCCCGTAGTCCATTTAAAAGCCCAGTACACCGACCACAGCGACAGGTAGCCGCCAATGGCGCCCCACAGGGCGTCGGGCAGGGAGGCTTGCGTCCAGTGGGCGTCGGCGGCAATCAAGCCCAGCCACAGCAAGGGCAGGACGATGGCGTCGGGCAGCAGCGTGGTTTCCCAGTCAATCATGGCCAGCACCAGCAAGGCGGCCGCAAACACGCACCAGGCGCCGGCCATTGGTGTGAGGCCCCAGCGGGCCACGCACAGGGCAAAGAGGGCGGAGGTTGCCAGCTCCACCAGCGGGTACTGGCGGCTGATGTGCGCCTGACATTGGCCGCAGCGCCCGCGCAAGAGCATGTAGCTCAGAACCGGAATGTTTTGGTGCCAGCGCACGGGCGCCGCGCAGTTGGGGCATTGCGAGCGGGGCACCAGCAGATTGAAGGGCGCAGCGGGGGGTGATTCAGTACCAGCCCACTCTTGGTAATCGCGCGCCCATTGTTGTTCCAGCATTTTGGGGAGCCGGTAGATGACCACATTCAGAAAACTGCCGATCAGCAGACCCAAAACGCTGACGAGCAGCACGCCCGGCGGTAAATCTGAAAAAGTCAAACCATTTGCCCCATTTTGAAGATCGGCAGGTACATGGCCACCACGATGCCGCCAATGATGCCTCCCAGTATGACGATGATGATGGGCTCCATCAAGCTGGAGATTCCAGCCACCATGTCGTCGACTTCAGACTCGTAAAAATCGGCCGCCTTGCCCAGCATGTAATCAATCGAGCCAGATTCTTCGCCAATCGCGCACATCTGCAGCACCATGGGCGGGAACAGCTTGGACTGGGTCATGGCGGAGGTGAGCGAGGTGCCAACCGACACCTGCTGGCGTATGCCCACGGTGGCTTCTGCATATTCGGCATTGCCGGCCGAGCCGCCTACCGAGTCCAGCGCCTCTACCAAGGGCACGCCCGCCGCGAACATGGTGGCCAGGGTGCGCGTCCAGCGCGCGATGCACGACTTGCGCACCAACGTGCCAAAAATCGGCATGCGCAGCAACACGCGGTCCATGACCGATTGCAGGTGGGTGCTGGTTTTCAAAGCACGAAGGAAAAAGAAAATCCCCCCACCCAAGCCGCCAAAGATCAGGTACCAGTACTGGATGAAAAACTCGCTCATGGCGATAACCACCAAGGTGGGCGCCGGCAGTTCGCCGCCAAACGAAGCGAACACCTGCTTGAACGACGGGATCACAAAAATCATGATGACCGTGACCACCACAAAAGCCACGATCAGCACGCTGATGGGGTACATCAGCGCGGATTTGATCTTGGATTTGACGGCCTCAATCTTTTCCATATAGGTGGCAAGCCGGTCGAGCAGCGAGTCCAAGATGCCGGCGGATTCTCCGGCAGCCACCAAATTGCAGTACAGCGGGCTGAACTGGTTCGGGTACTTGCGAAATGCCGTGCTCATGGACGAGCCGGTTTCGATGTCAATGCGCAAGTCGTTGATCAGCTTACTAAGGCTCGGGTTGGGGTTACCCTGGCCCACGATGTCAAAGGACTGCAGCAAGGGCACACCGGCCTTCATCATGGTGGCCAATTGGCGGGTGAATGTCGCGACCTCTTTGGGTTTGATGGACTGCGCCCAGCCCATGCGGCGTTTTCTGATCTTTTTGGGCGTGATTCCCTGGCGCCGCAGCATGGTGCGCACCAGGGTTTCTGCCGTGGCACGGGTTTCGCCGTTGACGATCCGGCCGTTGCGGTCGCGGCCCTGCCATTCAAAGACGGACTCGGCCGCTGCGCTTTTGCGCCTTGCCTGCTGGGCTTTGTTGCTGGTGGCCATGGTTCCCTGTCTGCGTTTATTCGTTGGTCACAGCCATGACTTCTTCGATGGAAGTCAGGCCCAGTTTCACCTTGTGCAGGCCCGAGTTGCGCAGGGAGCGCACGCCCTCGCGCTCAGACTGCGCGGCAATGTCCATAGCCGAGCCGTCGCGCAAGATGATGCGCTGGATTTCTTCGCTGATGGGCATCACCTGGTAAATACCGACACGCCCTTTGTAGCCGTTGTTGCAAGCGCTGCAGCCCAGCGCACGGTAGGGTTTCCAGGTGCCATCAAGGTCTGTTGGTTTAAAACCAGCGTCCAGCAAGGCCTCCCTGGGCACATCAGCGGGCAATTTGCATTTGGCACACAAGCGCCGGGCCAGTCGCTGCGCGGTGACCAGGACCACGCTCGACGCAATATTGAAAGGCGCCACGCCCATATTGCGCAGGCGCGTGATGGTGGTTGGCGCGTCGTTGGTGTGCAGGGTGGACATCACCATGTGCCCGGTTTGCGCCGCTTTGATGGAAATGTCGGCCGTCTCCAGGTCGCGAATCTCGCCGACCATGATGATGTCGGGATCCTGGCGCAAGAAAGACTTCAGGGCGACAGCAAACGTCAGACCAGCTTTTTCATTGACATTGACCTGGTTGACGCCGGGCAAGCTAATTTCGGATGGATCCTCTGCGGTGGCGATATTTACGCCGGGTTGGTTCAGCAGGTTCAGGCAGGTATACAGCGAAACGGTCTTGCCCGAACCGGTGGGGCCGGTGACCAGCACCATGCCGTAGGGTCGGCCAATGGCTTTGAGCAGGCGCTCTTTTTCCTCGGTTTCGTAGCCCAGCGCCTCGATTCCCATTTTGGCGCTGTTGGGGTCCAAAATCCGGATGACGATTTTTTCGCCGAAAAGCGTGGGCAGGGTGCTGACGCGAAAGTCAATGGTTTTGTCCCGCCCCATTTTGAGTTTCATGCGGCCGTCTTGCGGCAAGCGGCGCTCGGAGATATCCATGCGCGAAATCACCTTGATCCGCGAGGCGAGTTTTTCCTTGATACTGACAGGCGGAGACCCGATTTCGCGTAGCTCGCCGTCAATGCGAAAGCGCACCCGATAGGAAAATTCATAGGGCTCAAAATGCAGGTCCGACGCGCCCATGGAATAGGCGTCAAACAGCATTTTTTGCAAGAAGCGCACGACTGGGGCATCGTCAATTTCGTTGTCTTGCGGCGGCGCGTCCAATGGCGCGTCGTCTGCCACCTCCAGACTTTTCTCGTCAAATTCACTGTTCAGGAATGCCGTCGAAAATTTTTCGGTGGCTTCGGTGAACCGGGTGACGTTGAGCTTCATGAGCTTGTCGAACTCAACAACAACCCATTCCACGGTCAACTGTGTGGCAAATTTTATTTTCTCTGCGGCCTCCCGGTTGGACGGGTCGGCGGTGGCGATCACCAGCACGTTGTTGCGCTTGCCCAAAGGCAAAAGCTGGTAATCCCGGCAAATTTTTTCGTCCAACAAATTGGTCTGCAGGCCCTCGATATTCAGGGCACTGAGATCCACCAGCGGTGCGATGAAGGCCTTGCAAAGCGTGTGCGCCAATGTGATGGACGAGACAGCACCCGAATCCACCAGCTCGGCCACAAAGCTCTTGTGGCTGGCGTGTGCCTTGCTGTAAAGCATTTCCGCCGTTTTTTGGTCCAAAGTACCCGCCGCCACCAGCGCGCGACCAATACCAGACAGATTGCCTGTCAGGGACTCGGCGCTGGCGACGTCAAAATCGATCATGGCTTGGTAAAAGGGTGCCCGAGGGCGTCCTTGGCAGACACCGCAGGCACGAGGCCGTCCAGCGGCCAGGCGATGTTGAGGTGGGCATCGTCCCAGGCCAGGCAGCGCTCGAATTCGGGCGCGTAGTAGTCCGTGGTCTTGTACAAAAACTCGGCGGACTCGGACAGCACCAGAAAACCGTGGGCCAGTCCGGCCGGTATCCACAGTTGGCGTTGGTTGTCAGCCGACAGGTGTTCTCCCACCCATTGGCCGTACGTGGGCGACTCCGGGCGAATGTCGACCACCACATCAAACACTTCGCCAGCTACCACCCGCACCAGCTTGCCCTGTGGCTTTTTCACCTGGTAATGCAGCCCGCGCAGCACGCCGCGCGCAGACTTGGAATGGTTGTCCTGCACAAAATTGACGTCCAGCCCGGTAGCTGCCGCAAAGCCGCGGGCGTTGAAGCTTTCATAAAAAAAGCCCCGCGCGTCGCCAAACACGCGTGGTTCTATCAGCAAGACGTCGGCAATGGCGGTAGGTGTCGCCTTCATCAGTACACCTTTTCCGTCAAAAGGCGCAGCAGGTACTGGCCGTAGCCCGACTTGGCCAGCGGTTTGGCCAAGCGATCTAACTGTGCGTTGTCAATCCAGCCGCTGCGCCAGGCGATTTCTTCAGGCGCGGCCACTTTCAGGCCCTGGCGGTTTTCAATGGTGTGGATGAATTGGCTGGCCTCCAACATGGACTCGTGGGTGCCGGTATCGAGCCAGGCGTAGCCGCGGCCCATGGTTTGGACGTCCAGGGCGCCGCGTTCCAGGTACAGGCGGTTCAGGTCGGTAATTTCGAGTTCGCCCCGCGCCGAGGGTTTGACCGTCTTGGCCAGCTCCACCACCTGGCCGTCGTAAAAGTACAGGCCGGTGACGGCGTAGCGAGATTTCGGGGCGACTGGCTTTTCTTCCAGGCTGATGGCCCGACCGGCAGCGTCAAATTCGACCACGCCATAGCGCTCCGGGTCTTGCACCGCATAGGCAAAAACCGTGGCGCCCACGGTTTGCGCGCAGGCCGAACTCAGCAAAGTGGCGAAGTCGTGGCCGTAAAAAATGTTGTCGCCCAAGACCAGGGCGCTGGGTGCGCCGTCCAAAAATGCTTCGCCAATCAAGAAAGCCTGCGCCAAACCGTCTGGGCTGGGCTGCACCGCGTAAGACAACTGCAAACCCCACTGGCTGCCGTCGCCCAGCAGTTGCTCAAAACGCGGCGTGTCCTGGGGGGTGGAAATGATCAATATTTCCCGAATACCGGCCAGCAGCAGGGTGCTCAGCGGGTAATAAATCATGGGCTTGTCGTAAATCGGCAGCAATTGTTTGCTCACCACCTGGGTGGCGGGATACAGGCGCGTGCCTGATCCGCCAGCCAGGATGATGCCTTTGCGCTGCGGTGTGTTGGATTTACTCATGTGGGCTTGGCTCCTAAAGTTTCTTGCAACATGCGTTGCACTCCAATTTGCCAAAGTGGCAAGTGTAATGAAAATGCCGACCGTAGTTTTTCGGTGTCCAGGCGCGAGTTCAGCGGGCGCTGGGCTGGCGTCGGATACTGGGCCGTTGAGGTGGCTTGCACCTGCTCGGGTCCGGCCTTGAGCGCCACGCCCATGGCGCGCGCCTGGGTCAGGACGAACTGGGCATATCCGCGCCAAGTGGTCTGGCCGTCGGCCGCGCAGTGGTAGGTGCCGGCCAGTTCGGGCCGGGCCATGGCGGGGCGCAGGGCGTGGGCGGTGACGTCGGCCAGCAGTTCGGCAGACGTGGGTGCGCCGATCTGGTCGTCTATCACGGTGAGCGACTCGCGGTCATCCGCCAGGCGCAGCATGGTCTTGGCAAAGTTGCCTCCGCGTGCGGCATAAACCCAACTGGTGCGAAAGATCAGGTGCTTGGCGCAAGCGGCCACCGCCAACTCGCCAGCGCGCTTGGTGCTGCCATAAACGCTGAGCGGCGCGCAGCGGTCGTCCTCTTTCCAGGGCGTGCTGCCGCTGCCGTCAAACACATAGTCGGTGGAATAGTGCACCAGCCAGGCGCCCAGGCGCTGAGCTTCAAGCGCCAATACGCCGGGCGCCAAGGCGTTGATGGCATGTGCGCGCTCGGGCTCTGTCTCGGCGCGGTCCACGGCGGTATAGGCGGCGGCGTTCACGATGATGTCGGGCGCCACCCGACGCACCGTGCGCGCCAGGCCGTCCAAATCACCCAGATCGCCGGATAGGTCGCCGTCGCCTGCGGCAGGCGCTGAGCCCAGGGCGACCACTTCGCCCAACACGGCCAGGCTGCGCTGCAGTTCCCAGCCTACCTGGCCGTTACAGCCCAAAAGCAAGATTTTCAGCATGGGGTTTGCGCTTCAGGACTGTGCGTACTGCGTGGCCACCCAGTCGCGGTAGGCGCCGCTTTGCACCTGGGCCACCCAGTCGGGGTTCTCCAAGTACCACTGCACGGTTTTGCGAATGCCAGTCTCAAAGGTTTCAGCGGGCTTCCAGCCCAGTTCCTGCTCGATCTTGCGGGCGTCAATTGCGTAGCGGCGGTCGTGGCCGGGCCGGTCCGTGACGTAGCTGATCTGGCTGCGGTAGGACTGCAAATCGGCGCGCGGCTTGAGCTCGTCGAGCAGGTCGCAGACCGTGTGCACGATGTCCAGATTGGGCTTTTCGTTCCAGCCTCCAATGTTGTAAGTCTCGCCCAGGCGGCCCCCGGCCAGCACCGCCCGGATGGCGCTGCAGTGGTCTTTGACATACAGCCAATCGCGGATTTGCTGGCCGTCGCCGTACACCGGCAGCGGTTTTCCGGCCTGGGCGTTGACGATCATCAGCGGAATGAGCTTTTCCGGAAAGTGCAGCGGCCCGTAGTTGTTAGAGCAATTGGTGGTCAGCACCGGCAGGCCGTAGGTGTGGTGGTAAGCGCGCACCAAGTGGTCGCTGGCGGCTTTGCTGGCGCTGTAGGGGCTGTTGGGCTCGTAGCGGTGGGTTTCGGTAAACGCCGGGTCGCTGGCGGCTAGTGAGCCATAGACCTCGTCGGTGGACACGTGCAGCAGCCGAAACGCGGCTTTGGCCGGGGCGTCCAGCGTGGCCCAGTAGGCGCGCACTTGTTCGAGCAAGTGAAAAGTACCCACGATCTTGGTCTGTATGAACTCGCCCGGGCCCAGGATGGAGCGGTC
>CANGHQ010000026.1 GCA_947453585.1 Burkholderiales bacterium
CAGGAGTGGTAGTTCAGTTGGTTAGAATACCGGCCTGTCACGCCGGGGGTCGCGGGTTCGAGTCCCGTCCACTCCGCCAGTAAGTAAAGAAAAAACGCGCCTCAGGGCGCGTTTTTTTGTTTCTGGTCAATAAAACCCTTTTATCCCAGCTGGCGAACGCGGCATCCCTTCTAATATCCAACGCGTGCACTTCGCGCCCAAGCCAGTTTGGGCGCCCAGCGTTTGTTTGATGCACCCAGGAGCCCCCATGCGCAAATTTCTCATCCTTATCACGACCCTTGCGGCCCTGCTTCTCAGCGGCTGCGGTTACAACACCTTGCAAAGCACGGACGAGCAGATCAAGGCCAGCTGGTCTGAGGTGCTCAACCAATACCAGCGCCGCGCTGACTTGGTGCCCAACCTGGTGAGCACCGTCAAGGGCGAGGCCAAGTTTGAGCAAGACACGCTGACCAAAGTGATCGAGGCGCGCGCCCTGGCTACATCCGTCCAAGCCACACCCGAGCTGGTGAATGACCCAGCGGCATTCCAGCGCTTTGCGCAGGCGCAGGGCCAGTTAAGCGGCGCCCTGTCGCGCCTATTGGTGGTGGCAGAAAATTACCCCAACCTCAAGGCCAACCAGGCGTTTCGCGATTTGCAGGCGCAGCTCGAAGGTACCGAGAACCGCATCACTGTGGCGCGCAACCGCTATATCAAGGCGGTACAAGACTACAACGTCACGGTGCGTTCCTTTCCCAGCAACCTGACGGCCATGGCCTTTGGGTACAAAGAAAAGGCCAATTTCACGGTGGAAAACGAGAAAGAAATCGCCAAGCCGCCGACGGTGAGTTTTGAAGCCGTTCCGGCTGTGCCCAAGGCTGCAGCCTCTGGTGCCGCGCAGTGATTCTGGCGCGCACGCTGGGCCGCTTGCTGGCCGGTGTGGGGCTGGCGCTCACGCTGGGGTTTTCAGGCTTGGCAAGTGCCCAGGTGGCGGTGCCGCCACTGGCGGGCCACGTCACAGACCTGACCGCAACCCTGACACCAGCGCAAAAAGAGTCACTTGAGCAAACGCTCGCTGCCTTTGAGGCGCGCAAGGGCAGCCAGTTGGCGGTGCTCTTGCTGCCCACCACGGCGCCCGAAGGCATTGACCAATATGCACTGCGTGTGGCCGAGCAATGGAAGATTGGCCGTGCCAAGGTAGACGACGGCGCCATTTTGGTGGTGGCCAAGGACGACCGCACCCTGCGGCTGGAAGTGGGGTACGGCCTGGAGGGCGCGCTGTCGGACATCGTCAGCAAGCGCATCATCAGCGACACCATAGTGCCGCGCTTCAAGCAAGGCGACTATTACGGCGGCATTGACGCCGGGCTAGCGCAAATCATCCGCGTGGTCGATGGCGAAGCGCTGCCGGCCCCCGCAAGCCAGCGCACGCAATCACCCGACGATCTGCGCCAGATGTTTCCTTTCCTGTTGATCGTGGTGTTGGTGGTGGGTGGCTTGTTGCGCAACACCATTGGCAAACTTGCCGGGTCCGTGGTCACGGGCGCGCTGGTGGGTGTGCTGGCGTGGTTGCTGTTGGGCGCCGTGCTGCTGGCGGTGGTGGCCGGTTTGGTGGCGATGGTAGTGACATTGCTGGGCGGCGGTGCGGTGTTGCGCGGGATCGGAGGCATGGGCGGCGGGGGGCGTGGTGGCTTTGGCGGGGGAGGCTTTCGGGGCGGCGGCGGTGGCTTTGGCGGCGGCGGCGCGTCGGGAAGGTGGTAGCCATGGACTTTGCGCGAATCACCAAACACCTGTTTTATTCTGACCGCCAGTTGGCGCGCGCATTCTCGCGCCAGAGCCTGGTGGCAATCGAAGCCGCAGTGCAGGCCGGCGAGGCCACGCACGCGGGTGAAATCTGCTTTGCTGTGGAAGGCGGGCTCGATGGACTGCCGCTTTTCAAAGGCCAATCGGCACGCGAGCGCGCGATTGAGGTGTTTTCTCAGTTGCGGGTGTGGGACACCGCGCACAACAACGGCGTGCTGATTTATGTGCTGCTGGCCGACCATGCGGTAGAAATCGTGGCCGATCGCGGCATCCACGCCCAGGCCGGGCCGGGCACGTGGCAGACGATTTGCAGCCAGATGGAAACCCAATTCGGCCAGTCCCAATTTGAAGCGGGCGCCTTGCAGGGAATCGCGGCGGTGGCGCAGTGCTTGCGCAGCCACTTTCCCCACGACGCCAAGCGTGACAACGAGTTGCCGAACGCGCCTGTTGTGCTGGACTGAGGCGGTTCGCACTGCAGGGCGGCACGCCCGCGCCATTTCCCCACGCTTGCTTGACATTTAAGGCAATGACAAGCAGCATCACGCCTCCATTTTTTAACTTTGAAATATGACGAACATCTACGACTTCGAAGCCCTGCAAATCAACGGCCAGAGCGTGCGCCTGGACCAGTTCAAGGGCCGGGCGCTCTTGATCGTCAATACCGCCAGCGCTTGCGGCTTCACGCCGCAGTTCGCCGGCCTCGAGGCGCTGCACCAGCAATATGGCTCTCAAGGCCTGGTGGTGCTGGGCTTTCCCTGCAACCAGTTTGGCGCGCAAGACAAGGGCAGCAACGACGAAATTGCCGAGTTTTGCCAGCTCAACTACGGTGTGAGCTTTCCGATGATGGCCAAGGTGGATGTCAATGGCGACAGCGCACACCCGCTGTACCAATGGCTGTGCAAAGAGGCGCCTGGTCTGCTGGGCACCAAAGGCATCAAATGGAACTTCACCAAGTTTTTGGTGGGCAAGGACGGCGCTGTGCTCAAACGCTACGCGCCCACCGACACGCCCAAGAGCCTGGGAAAAGACATTGAGGCGGCGCTGGCCGCCTGAAAAAAAAGCCGTAGCTTGCTGTCAAAAAAAGGGCCGCATATTGCGGTCCCAAGCAAAGGTCTCGCCACTTGGGCGCAGTGGTCAGGCCCCGTGCCACAGCACTTTTTTGCGCTGAGCAGTCCAGTCCTCAAATGAGTTGCCGTAAACCTCTTCAATGCGGTTGCGCTTGACCTTGAAGGTGGGCGTGATCAGCCCGCTTTCCACCGTCCAGGGCTCGGAGATGACCACCATGCAAGCCAGTTGCTCATGCGGGTCCAGCGTGGCGTTGACCTCGGCCAGTTTGGTGGCGATGCCGGCTTCCAGGCTGGCGCGGTGGGCGCCGTCCAGGGCTTGCTTGGCCGCCAGCAGGGACAGCATCAACAGCGCCAGGGGCTGGCCCAGGTTGGAGCCGACCACGCAGCAGGCCTCTACCCCGGGCGTGAGCGCGAGCTTGTCTTCAATGGGCGCGGGCGCCACGTATTTGCCCTTGTTGGTCTTGAACAGATCCTTCACGCGGCCGGTGATCTTGAGGTTGCCCTCCGCGTCCATGGCGCCCTTGTCCCCGGTGCGCAGCCAGCCGTCGGCCGTGAGCGCCTCCTGGCTGAGTTGCGGCTCCTTGAAGTAACCCAGCATCAGCATATGGCTCTTCATCTGGATCTCGCTGTCGGCGGGGGCCAAGCGGCATTGCACGCCGGGGAAGTTCAGGCCCACCGTGCCGGGCCGACTTTTGCCCGGCAGGGTGGTGTGCGAGACGCCGCAGTTTTCGGTCATGCCGTAAATTTCGACAATGTCCAGCCCCAGCGCGGTGTACCAGCGCAGCAGGTCGGCCGGCATGGGGGCGGCGCCCCCGGCGGCAAAACGGCATTGGTCCAGGCCCAGGGTGGTGAGCACTTTTTTGCGAACCAGGCCCCGCACGATGGGAATCTTGAGCATGCGGGCGAGCTTGGCCGGCGGCATCTTGGCGTCCACGCCTTCCTTGAACTTGACCCACAGGCGCGGGACCGAGAAGAAAAACGTCGGGCGCGCCCGGCGCAGGTCTTGCGCAAAGGTGTCCAGCGACTCGGCAAAAAACAATTGCATGCCGGTGGCCAGCAGCGCGTGCTCGACCATGACGCGCTCGGCAATGTGCGACAGCGGCAGGTAAGACAGGATACGGTAATCGGCCGTCATGGGAATGCGCGCCAGGCCTTCGGTGATGGCGCGCGCAAAGTTGTCAAAGCTGTGCATCACCCCCTTGGGGTTGCCAGTGGTGCCCGAGGTGTACATCAGGGTGCAAAGCTCGTCGCCGCCGCGCACCGGCTCGCCCGCCAGCGGCGCCAGACCCGCGATGACGCTGCTCCACGTCGGGTAAGGGTTGGGCGGCGCCAGCGGCAGGCTGATGCAGGCAAGGCCCTCGGGCACGCCGGCCTTCATGGATTCCCAGTCGTCGAGCTTGCCGACAAAAAGCAGCTGCGCTTCGCTGTGGTCCAGAATCTGGCGCACCGTGCCCGCAGCCAGCGTGGGGTAGAGCGGCACGGACACGAAACCGGCCATCCAGATCGCCCAGTCCGCCATCAGCCAGTGCGCGGTGTTTTTGGACAGGATGGCGATGCGGCTGCCCGGCGCCAGCCCCAGCGATTGCAGGTGCGCGGCCATGCGGCGTGTTTCATTGAGCGCTTCGGCCCAGGTGAAAGCCTGGACTGCGCCGCCTTGCATGGGCTGCGTCAGGCAGACGCGCTGGCCGGCGGTTTTTTCCCAGTGGTAGAGACTTTGCAGAGCCAGCGTGTTGGGCGGGAGGAGTGTGTTGTTCATGGCTATCAGCTCGCAGTGGGGTGGGCGGGCGCCTGGTCGGGTCGCCCCATCCATGCGTGAAAAAGGCCTTGCGGGTCGCGCTGGGCGCGGATCTGGTCCAGCCGCGCCAGGTTGTCGGGGGACATGAATTTCGCCGGGCGCAGGGACAGGTTTTCGTCGGCCAGTTGAATGCCGTGGCTGTGCTCGGACAGGGCGCGCATGTTCTCGGTGGACCAGCTGGCGTACTTGGCCTCGTCGGCCTGCGTGCGCACGGCGGTGTAGAGCGCCAGGTAGGTGCGCGTCTCCACCGAGAAAGCCATGTCCTGCCGCTGGGGCGGCGGGTTCCAGTTGAGCCAGAGCACATGGCTGGGGTGCGGCGGCTGCGTGTCTGCAATGCGCCGCAGGCCCGGCAGCAAGGGATCAATGGGGCCGTCCAGCCACATGTTGTCGGCATACCAGCGCACGCCGGGCCAGAACAGTGTTTTTTCGCCAGACTTCATCATGAAGTCCAGAGAAAGCGGCACCAGCGGGAACGTGAAACTGGCTTTGGAGCGCACCGGGCTCTTGTTCATAAAGTCCACCGCTTCGCGCGCTTCTTTCCAGCTGTCGGCCATAACGGGTGCGTAGACTTCAATGCCGTCGGTAAAGGTGCCCATGCAACGGTGGTTGAAGACCATCTGGAACTCCACCTTGGGTGAGACCTGCGGCCCGACGCGGTCGGCCCAGCTGAAGACGTCTTCCAGGTGCTTCTGGCGAAACACCTGCAGCTTCATGCCGACGAACTTGGGCCTTGCGTGCAGTTTGAGGTGGTAGCGGACCACCACGCCAAAAAAGCCGGGGCCGGCACCGCGCGCCGCCCAGAAGAGGTCTGCGTTTTCGCTGGCGCTGGCATGCACCAGACTGCCGTCGGCCATCACCACGTCAATGCCCAGCAGGTTTTCACATCCCAGTCCCATCATGCGGCTGTTCCAGCCAAAGCCGCCCTGTAGCAGGAAGCCGCCCATGCCCACGGTGTAGGCATGCGCCACCGGAAAGAAAAGCCCTTGTTTGGCCAGCGCCGCGTTCAGGTCGCCCGAATGGCAGCCCGGGCCGATGGTGGCGGTGCGGTTCATTGCGTTGATCTCAATGCTGCGCACGCGCGACATGTCGATCAGCAGGCCACCGTCGCGAATGTGGTTTTGCGTCCAGCTGTGACCGCCCGAGCAAATGGTGACCTTGAGGCCGTGCTCGCGCGCCTGGTTGACTGCTGCAATGACATCGCCGGTGTCGTTGGCTTGAACTACGATGTCCGGGCGTCGCCCAGAGTCGCGCGCATTGAAACTGGTACCTTGAACGGCAGCGTCAAAGCCCTTGTCGCCGCGTCGCAAGGTGACGCCTTTTCCCTTCGTTTTCACCATTTTTTCTCCCTTGAGTGCTTATCAATCATCCATAGCCAATTGCCGGTCGGGTGTACCTTTCGCTTTGGGTCCGTCCGCGTATTTCGTAATCAATATTACAATCGTATTTGAAAAAATGATTGAGTGCTTACCCTTAAGGCGACGTTTTGATTACGCAGCTGCAGGCCTTGGCAGGTGACAGTCTTCAAACGGAGTTTCTTCTTGGCCACTATTCACATCGTCCGCTTACATGCGCAAGGTTTGCCCCAGGCGCGAAAGATTGCGCTGGCTTGGGCGCAAGAGCTGGAGGCCGAGTACCGGATGGAATGCCAGTACCAAAAGGGCAAGGCCAGGGATGCCTTGCAATTCAGGGGCACGGGTGTGAGCGGCACGCTGCACGTCACCGCAAAGCAGTTCGAGCTTGGCGCAGAGCTCGGACTCTTGCTGGGCGTCTTTAAAGGAAAAATTGAAGCTGCAATCGTCAATAAGCTAGACGCGCAACTGGCACTGGCTGTGAGAACGGCGAGTTCTGGGTCGGTCTAAGGTCGCGTTGCCCGACCGTCTTGGTTCCTGAGGGTCGGCGGGGGGCATAAAAACATCCCGCGCCGACTAGCAAGCTTTAGCAAAGTTTGCAGGCAATGCCTCGTTCCCAGGTACTGTCAAACTTTTAAAGGCGCCGGGGCGTCTGCGCCGCGATGGATGATGGACGCACTTGATGCCCATCATCCGCGCATCGGCAATTTAGCTTGCTTGCGCAGGCGCGGCGGCAGTCTTTGCTTTTTTGACGGCGTGCTTTTTTACCGCTACGGGACTTGGCGCTGCCTTAGCCGCCGCGCGCTTGACTGGGCTGGCGCTGGGCGATGCCGACGGTTTGGAGAGGCTTTGCACCGCTTGCGTGAGCGTGTCCATGCGGGCCAGAATGGATTTGACATCCTTGTCTGAGGGCACTCCCAATTTGTGCAGGGCCTTGGCCACGCCCGCTTCGAACACCGCTTCCATTTTTCCAAGCTGGTCCGTAGCCTTGCTGGAGATTTCAGAGGCGAGGCCTTGCACCTTGATGGTGGCTTTTGCGATTTTTCCTTCGGCAGCGCTTTGGGTCTTGCGCTGTATTTCCATGCCTTCCTTGACCAGTGACTCAAAGGCCTTGTTGCCTTCCGACTGGGCGCGGGTAAAGGCCGCCAGTCCGGCTTGCCAGATTTGCTGGGCTGAATCTTTGACAGACTTTGCCGCCTCGGCGGCTGGGGCGGACGTGGCTTGTTGCTTTTTGACCATGGTGTTCAGTCTCCTTGAAAGTAAGTTGAAAGTCTTAGTTTATCAATAAACATTATATTTTTGCAATGTTTATTAAAGAGGTGATGTTGTGTTCGCGGGTTTTGCATGGACGGCACGGTTGGGTCCCCTTATTCAAGGTGCAGAGACCTTAAATGCTCTGCGTCATTTCAAAGCGATAGGGATGGGGTTGAAGCGCGAAAACGGTTTAAAGCAGTAGCCCCCGGGCGCGTTCGGGTTGCCGGTGCGCGCAAAGGCGGCCCAGGCCGCGCGCAGCTTGTGGCCGCTGGCGTGGACCTCGGGCCAGGCGCTGTTGCCGACCAGCGGCGCGCCTTGCCAGCTGGCCTCGTCACCCAGCAACAGGGGCAGGTCGATGCCGTGCCCGGCGCCATAGCGGTTGTTGGCAAAGCGGGTGTCCAGCCGGTAAACATAGGTTTTTTGCGGACCGGCGCGCTGTCCGCTGCGCGCTTTTGCCAGCTCCAGGGCGGGCAGGGCAAACAACTGGCGCGTCAGTACCTTGGCCACTAGGCCGTCGCCCACGCGGGGCAGGGCAAAGGCCAGCGGCGTGAGTTTGTTTTTGGCCAGACCGATGAAGGGCGCGGCGTCGTCGCGCGTCCAACCCAGCATCACATCGATGGCGCGCGTGGCCAGTGGCGGCGCACTGCCGAAGGCCGGGCTGAAGGGCAGCGGCGTGCCGGCCTGCGGCGCGACGGCCGCCTGCGCTGCCAGCAAGGCCTGCGCACTGGCGCGGTAAGGGTCTTGCTTGAGCGCTGCGCGAAACCGGATGGCCACCCGCCCCTGGTCTTGCGCCGACTGACGCACGCCCAGCGGCGCGCTTTGAAGGATGGCGCGCTGAAAGAGCGGTTGATCTGCGTGCTCGGTGAGCAGCGTGAACACCGAATGCGCGCCCGCCGACTGGCCAAACAAGGTGACGCGTGTCGGGTCGCCGCCAAAGGCGTGGATGTTGCGCTGCACCCATTGCAGCGCGGCCAACTGGTCCAGCGTGCCGCAATTGGTCTGGCCGCCGTCCACCGCCAAAAAACCCAAGGCACCCAGCCGGTAGCTGATGGACACTACCACCACATCGCCCTGCGCGGCCAGCCGATGCGGGCTGTAGCAAGCCAGCTCGCCGCTGCCGCACAAGTAGCCACCGCCGTGGATCCAGACCATCACCGGACGCTGGCCCTCCAAGGCCGGTGTGGCGATGGTCAGCACCTGGCAGTCTTCAGATTGTTCCAGCGGCACCTGGGGGCTGCCGATGAAAAACGCCAGCGGGTCGGGCGCTTGCGGGCACATGGGGCCGGGCCGGCTGGCGTCGCGCACGCCGGCCCAGGGCGGGCAGGGCTCAGGCGCCTGAACGCGTGCAGCGCGCGCATAGGGGATGCCGCGAAAAATGCAAACGCCGCCCTCAGACGTACCTGCCAGATGACCTGCAGGCGGGGTGGCGATGCATGCTGGTTTGTCCATCAAGGCGCGCCCTGGGCTTGCGCTCACTTGGCCTTTTTCAGCGCGTCGGTCAGGTAGTCCAGCTCGTCGGCGCAGGCCTCTTCAGATTGCTTTTTGGCAAACTTTTCGATGCTGCCACCCAGAAAGGGCACGCTGGATTTGGCGCTGTGGCTGATGTCGTAGACGCAGCCTTTGCCCGATGCGCTCAATGAGAATTCTGCGCTCAGGCGCACCGGCTGGCCCACCATCTCGACCGTCATGCTGCCGGTGGCCTCGCCCTTGTCGCCCAGGGTCCAGGTTTCTTCGAGCACCATGTCGGATTCGGGCGGCAGCACCTTGGCCAGCATGCCGGGCAGTTCGCGGCTGACGCGGCGGTGCATGGTGACGATGACCTGGCCGGCTTTCTTTTTGGTCTTGACGGTGGCGCTGATGTCGCCCAAGGCCAGGCAGCGAGCCTCCAGCCACTTGGCGTTGGTCAGCAGGTCGAGGACGGTTGGGGCGGGGGCGTTGAGTTTGTGTTGCATGGTTCAGGCCGTCATGGCGTTGGGGGTGGCAGACGAAGGGATGGGGCTGGCGGGTTTGCGGGTGCGGACCCTTTTGGCAGCGGTATTGAGCGGGGTCTTGGTGGCAGTTTTGGTTGCCGTCTTGCGCGCTGCAGCAGGTGTGACCACTGTTGCCGGTGCGGCAGGTTTGCGGGTGCGCGTTGGCTTGGCGGGCCCGCGCGTTGGCGTTGCGCTGGGTGCGGCAGTTTCACGCCGGGTGGCCATCGCGGACATGGCCGACATCGCCGCCATCGCAGGCGCTGACGCGAGCAGCGACTGCACGCCGCCGACCAGGCTGCCCATGAGGCCGCGCTTCGGGTCTTTGGCCTGCACTTTGCGCAGGGCCGCCAATTGCGTCTCAATGGACTCCTTGACCGCATCTCGCACTTCGGCAAGCACTTCCGGGTCGTCGGACTCGCCTTGGTGCTGCGCGGTTTCGATCGGTTCGCCAAAGGAGTAATAGAAACGCTCGGGACGCGGAATCATGGACAGCCCCAAGCCCCGGGACAGCGGGAAGATTTGTTCGCCATCACCAATGAATTTGCTGCCCAGGGCGGTGGTCTTGAGCCACTTGACCAGGCCCGAGCCCATGATGTCGTTGGAGTCGATCAGGATGTCGTAGCACTCTTCCGCGCCCACGGCAGCAAAAGGAATGATGCGGTAGCCGTGCTCCACCGCCATGCGCGCAAAGCCGGTGCGGTCTTTCCAGATGAGCTGGTAGGCCTCGCCCTTGCGCTTGGCCACTTCGCGCGAGCCGCCGGGAAACACCATGATGTGGGCGCCGCTGTCCATCAGGGCGCTGCAGTTTTCACGCGTGCCCACCACGCTGCCGATCCACTTGAAGATATCGCGCCAGACGGGGATCTTGTAATGCATGCGGTCGGCCAGGCCGCGGATGTAGACGCCCTTGCGCTGGTAGACCTCGTAGCCCAGCAGCGGCACATCAAGCATGCCGTAAATGGTGTGGTTGCCGACAAACAGGGTGGGGCGCTTGGGGTCGATGTTGTCCAGGCCGGTCATCCAGGGGCGGTGCCACAGGCGGTGCAAGGCCAGCAGGCGGCCCATGGTTTTTGCGGGGGGTGGTGTGTAATCCGCCAAAGTGCTTTTGGTGCTTCTAGTCATAATGTGTCTCCCGGTACGAACAAAAATTCGAGCAATAAACAATGTCATTATTGCAGAGACTAACAAATTTGGAAAGTAATGTTCTTGTCAAATAGGTGTGCTTTTTTGGCTTTTACTGCGTCCGACGCTGTAGCGCCCTAGGCGGCAGACAAGGTGTTTGAGCCCAAACTCGTCACCGCGCTGCAGGGCTACAACCGCCAGCGCCTGATTCAGGACGTCGGTGCCGGCTTGGCGGTGGGGGTGGTCGCGCTGCCACTTTCCATGGCCTTTGCCATCGCCTCGGGCCTGACGCCCGAGACTGGTTTGTTTACCGCCATCATTGCGGGTTTTGTCATTTCGCTGCTCGGCGGCAGCCGGGTGCAGGTGGGTGGCCCGGCCGGTGCATTCATCGTCATCGTCTACGGCATCGTGCAACGCTACGGTGTGGCCAATCTGGTGATCGCCACTGCCATGTCGGGTGTGATGCTCCTGGCCATGGGCCTGCTGCGCTTGGGCACGCTGGTGCGCTTTATTCCGGTGTCGGTGGTCATCGGCTTTAGCAACGGCATTGCGGTCTTGATTGCGCTGTCGCAGATCAAAGACTTTCTGGGCTTGGATGTGCCCCACATGCCAGCTGATTTCGTCGGCATCGTGCAGACGATTGCAGCCCAGGCGCATGCGTTCAACCCCTGGGCGCTTGGGCTGGCCGCCGGGTCGCTGCTCTTGCTGGTGCTTTGGCAGTTTGCGTTGCCGCGGCTTTTGCGCGCGCACGACTGGCCGA
>CANGHQ010000027.1 GCA_947453585.1 Burkholderiales bacterium
CCGAAGCGACAAAACCAAATGTGGCTGTTCGCTCCCCCTTTCCTCCCCGCTGGGGAGGAAAGGGGGCCGGGGGGATAGGCGGGGAAAAAGAACCTGCAAAAAAACAAAAATCTAGCGCGTAACCATCGGAAAAACCCCCGCCGCCTTCTCCAGCAATCCAAAAAACCGTACCAAATCCACCTTGCTGCCCGTGACCCGCAAGTCGTCGCTCAAAAGCGTGTCTTTCACCCCAGCGGTGCCTGCAATCATCTTCACGAAAATCGGCTTGGTCAGCGCCAACGTGGCATTGGCGTCGCTCGCCTGGCCAGGCTTGAAATGCAGCACGGCGTTTTCCAGCCACAGCACGTAGTTTTCCTTGAGGTCGGTCAGCACCAGGTTGATCTTGTAGTCCTTGCCTGCGGCGGCGGGGCCGTCCAGGCTGGCGGCCATGGCTTCCAGGAAGCGCTCGGTGGGGGTTTGCAGCAGCAAGTCGATGACGGCGGCTTTGGACACGCCTTTGGCCGGGGGTCCGTTGCGCAGTTCCTGCGCGCCGGTCAAGTAGGCGTTGCGCCAGGTGGCGGCCTCGGAGCCGTAGCCCATTTGCTCGTAGGTTTGCGCCAGCAGGGCTTTCGCGGCTTTACTGGACGGGTCACCCAAGACCGCGTGGTTCAGCAGTTCGGCGGCCCAGCGGTAGTCGCCCTTGTCATAGGCAATTTGGGCGGCGGCTACGGCCTTGTCGGCGCCGCCTAGCAGTTCCAGGTAGCGCTTGCCCGACTCGGTGGGCGGCAAGGGGTTGAGGTTGGCCGGGTTGCCGTCGTAAAAGCCCATGTAGAACTGGTAGACCGCCTTGACGTTGTGGCGCAGGTCGCCGTAGTAGCCGCGCGCGCCAAAGTAGTTGCTCAGGGACGCGGGCAACTGCACCATTTCGGCAATCTCGCGCGGCGTGTAGCCGGCGTTGATCAGGCGCACCGTCTGGTCATGCGTGTATTTGTAGACGTCGCGGTGCTTGGTGATGAATTCCTGGATGCGCGCATTACCCCAGATCGGCCAGTGGTGCGAGCCGATAAAGACTTCCGCTTCTTTGGTTTGCTCCAGCGCTTGCTCCATGTAATTGGCCCAGCGCATGGCGTCGCGCACTTTGGCGCCCCGGATGGGCAGCAGGTTGTGCATGGTGTGCGACAGGTTTTCGGCGCCGTCGTAGAGCTTTTTGCTGGGAATGCTGAAGGTGAGTTCGGCCGGGCATTCGGCATTGGGCACGTTGTGAAAGATGAAATCCACGCCGTCGAGTTGCATGGGCTGGCTGGCCTGAAAAATCAGCCAGGTGGGCGTCAAAATGCCCACCGCGCCGTAGACCACGTCCTTACCCAGGCCGGTGTCCAGATTGCCCCGCGCCGAGCGCGGCAAATCGCGGCCAAACTGGTAGACCGAACGCCGCCCCATGCCGGTGCCCACCAGCACGTTTTCGCTGGTGGCTTCTTCCATGAACCCGGCGGGTGCGACCACCGGCACTTTGCGCTGGGCCGCTTCTTGCTGCGAGATCACACCCAGTGCGCCGCCAAAGTGGTCGGCGTGCGCGTGCGTCAAGATCAAGGCGGATATCGGTTTTTTGCCCAAATGCTGCTCGGCAAAGGCCATGGCCGCAGCGGCCGATTCGCGCGAAGTGAGCGCGTCCACCACGATCCAGCCGGTCTTGCCCTCAATGAGCGTGATATTGGCAATGTCAAAGCCGCGCAACTGGTAGACGCCGTCCATCACCTTGTAAAGACCGACGTTGGCATTGAGCTGGGCGTGGCGCCACAGGCTGGCGTTGACGGTGGTGGGCGCCGGGCCGGCCAAAAAGCCGTAGGCGTCGAGGTCGTTGAGCGCGCTGCCGTCGGCCGCCACAATTTTGCCCGTGGGTTTGGCGATCAAGCCGCGCTGGGCGTCGTCAAAGTCTTGTTGCTGCCCGAGCGCCAGGCCTTGCGTGGCCTGGGTGTTGGCGGCGATGGTGCTGGGGCTGGCGTCGCCTGCCGCACCGCCTATGCCTGCGGGCTTGCCACAGGCCAGCAGCAGGGACAAAAGGGCCAGTCCTGCGGCGGCTTGCGCGCCGCGCAGCCTGCGCTGCGCCGATATTGGCGTGTGTTGCATGGGCTTTGTCCCTGATAGTGAGTGGCGAAAAAGTATGTGCCGCTGGCGCACAGGCCAGCGAATACGAGCGGAATCGTAAATAGAACCGTGGGGGCGGGGGCTAGGGGACTAGGGGCCTAGCGAAAACGCCAGATCGCCAGCGCCACCAGCACTGCGCCCACCACCCAAACCCAGCCACGAACAGAAAAACCGCCCTCGGACGCGCTGGCCTGCACCACCACAGCGGCTGGTGCGTCCACTGGGGGGTATTGCTTTTGCATCTCTTGGTCAAAGCGCTTGAAAAAGTCTTCGGCCATGGACTTGGCCACGCCGTCGATCAGGCGCTGGCCCAACTGCGCAATCTTGCCGCCCACCGAGGCTTGCACGCTGTAGCTGAGTTCGGTGCCGCCGGTCGCCGGGGTGAGCAGCACCTTGGCCGTGCCTTTGCCAAAGCCCGCCGGGCCGCCCTGGCCTTCAAAGCTGAGGGTGTAGCTGTGGGGCGGCGCCATGTCGGCTAGCGCAATCTTGCCGCTGAACTTGGCGGACACCGGGCCAATCTTGATGGCCACACCCACCGCGAACTGGTTCTCGCCGGTGCTCTCGACCTTGTCGCAGCCTGCGATACAGGTTTTGAGCACCTCGGGGTCGTTGAGGGCGTCCCAGGCTTGTTGCTGGGTGATGGCGAGTAATCGGCTGCCTTGCATTTCCATGGTCTTGCTCCTAAATCCAAAAGGTTCACTTAAAAATCATTGTGCCGCATGCGCCGGGCCTCGCCCGTCCCGCTGGCGCAGGGCGCTAGCGGCGCATCACCCCGGCCAGGCTGGTGGCGAGTTGCTCCAGGCTGCTCAGGTTGTGCACCGCCAGCATGGCGTCAGCGGCGCGGTGCAGTTCGACCGCGCCCTGGGCCAGCGGCGCATAGCCTTCAAAGCGCAGCAGGGGGTTGAGCCAGAGCAGGCGCCGGCTGTGGCGCTTGAGCCAGAGCAGCTCTTGCGCCAGCGCCGCTGGCGCCCCCGTGTCCAGGCCGTCGGTAATCACCAGCACCATGGTGCGCCGGCCCACGAGCTTGCGGGCGTGCTGCGCGCGCAGCTGCGCCAGCGACACACCGAGTTGCGTGCCCCCGGCAAAGTCTTCAATCGCCGCGCTGGCATGCGCCAGCATGGCGTCGGTGTCGGCCAGGCGAAACGCCGGGGTCAGGTCGGTGAGCTGGGTGCCAAAGGCAAACACATCACGCCGGGGATGGCGCCGGGTGGCCGCGTGCAAAAACGCCAGCAGCAATCGGGCATAGCGCTCCATTGAGCCCGACACGTCCACCAGCACCAAGAGCGGCAAAGGCTGGCGCTTGGGGCTCAGGCGCGGCAGCACCATGGGTTCGCCCCCGGTGCGCACGCCCTGGCGCAGCACGCCGGCCCAGTGCAGCGCCGCACCGCGCACGCCTTGCTGGCTGCGGCGCGAGGCAAAGGTGGGCAGCGGCATGCGGATGTCGCGCGCCAGGCGCTCGACCAGGCGGTATTCGGTGGCCGAGAGCGCGTTGAAGTCGGCGTGTTTGAGTCGCTGCGCGTCGCTGGCGGTCATGGCGGCGTCAAAGTCCACCTTTTGGTCTTCTTGCTTGGGGCCGGCGTGCTTACCAAAGGCCTGCTGGGGCGACAGCGCCTCGCGCACACGGGGGCGGCGTTTGCTGGGTTCGGCTTTGCCCTCAGCGCTGGGCAGCAACTGCGACAGCAGCTTGTGCGCCATGTTGGGGTTACGGAAAAAGGCCTCAAACAGCTCGCGAAACACCATGCGGTCTTGCTCGCGGCTCACCAGCACGGCCTCGAGGGCGGCGCTCAGGTCGTCTTTGTCGGCCAGGCCCACGGCCAGTGCGGCCTGGGTAGACAAGGCGATGCGCGCGCTGTCCACGCGCACCCCGGCGCGGCGCAGGCTGCGGCCAAAAGCGGCCAGGTTGTCGGCCAGTTTGCCGGTGCGGGAGTCACCGAGTTGCATGGCGGCTGTGGGCGCGGGTGAGGGCGTTAAGTAGCGGAATGAGGTGCTGGAATTACGTGCTGGAATCTTCCGCCTCGGGCGGCGCCAGCAGGTCGGTGGCCAGGGCGTGCGTGAGCGCGGCCACGTCTTCGCGTTGCTTGAACAAAATGCCAGCGGTGTCGCTCATCACCTCGGGGTCCAGCGCCAGCGTGTCCAGCGCAATCAGGGCCTTAGCCCATTCCACGCTCTCGGCGATGCCCGGCGCCCGCTGGAAAGCGCTGGCAAAGGGCTGGCTGCGCAGGCGGTTGACCACGGTAGCCACCTGTTCAGACAAGGCCTCGCTGGCGAGCGGCACCTGGGCGCGGATGATTTCGAGCTCGCGCTCGCGCTCGGGGTAGTCGAGCCAGTGGTACAGGCAGCGGCGTTTGACCGCGTCGTTGAGTTCGCGGGTGCGGTTGCTGGTGAGGATGGTCACCGGTTTGAACTGCGCGCTGATGGTGCCGATTTCGGGCACGCTCACCTGGTATTCACCCAGGTATTCGAGCAAAAAGGCCTCAAAGGGCTCGTCAGCGCGGTCCACCTCGTCAATCAAGAGCACCGCGCCGGGCGCAGGCGCCTGCAAGGCCTTGAGCAAGGGGCGGCGGATGAGGTAGCGCTCTTGGTAGACCTCGCGCTCCACGCGCTGCGCCTCCAACTCGCCACCGGCGCCGCTTTGCGCGGCGCGCATGTGCAGCAGCTGCGCGGCGTAGTTCCATTCGTACAGGGCTTCGCGCTGCTCTAGCCCGTCGTAGCACTGCAGGCGGATCAGGGCGCGGCCCAGGGCGGTGGCCAGCGCTTTGGCCAGCTCGGTTTTGCCCACGCCGGGTTCGCCTTCGAGCAGCAGCGGGCGCTGCAGCTTGAGCGCCAAAAACACCGCCGTGGCCAAGCGCCGCTCGGCAAAATACCCGGCTTGGCGCAAGGCGTCAATAAGTGCGTCTACAGATGAAAAAGTGAGCATATTCTTTCCAAAAAAAAGGCCCCGCGTGCACCGACACGGAGCCTTGGCGTCAAGCGGCCACAGCCGCCTGAGGCACCCGGTGCTAGCCCAATAGCTTAGCGACCGCCCGCTGCGTTTGCACGCTGACCAGGTTGGCGCGGTAGGCGCTGGATGCGTGCAGGTCGTGGTTGAGCTCAGAGGCGTCAATCGCCACTGACGCGGCTGAGGCTACGGTAAAGCTGTGGTTGAGCGCCGCTTCCAGACCGGCGTGGCGGTGCACGCACTGGCCCGCACCGGTAATGGCCACGCGCACGCCGCCATCGGTTTGCGCCACAAACACACCTACCAGCGCAAAGCGCGAGGCGGGCTGCACAAACTTCATGTAGACCGAGCGCTTGGGGATGGGAAAGCTGATGGCGGTGATGATTTCGCCGTCATGCAAGGCGGTGCCAAACATGCCGGTAAAGAAGTCGTCTGCCGCAATCTGGCGCTGATTGGTGCGCACCGTAGCGCCCAGGCCCAGCACCGCGCTGGGGTAGCAGGCCGAGGGGTCGTTATTGGCCACCGAGCCGCCCAGCGTGCCCATGGCGCGCACCTGGCGGTCGCCAATGTGCGCGGCCAGGTCGGCCAGGCCAGGAATGGTGGACTGCACTTCGGCGCTGCCAGCCACGTCGATGTGGCGCGTCATGGCGCCAATGACGATGGCGTTGCCTTCGCGGCAAATGCCCACGAGCTCGGGGATGCCGGCCAAGTCGGCCACCTGGCCGGGTTGCGACAGGCGCAGCTTCATGGAAGCCAGCAGGGTTTGCCCGCCAGCCAGGGGTTTGGCGCCAGCGCCCGCCAGTTTCGCGGCGTCCGCGATGGTGGTGGGGCGGTCAAGGGTGAATGCGTACATGGTGTGTGTCTCCTTGGGGCTTCAGGCCTTGGCGGCCTGGATGGCTTCCCACACGCGGTGGGGGGTGGCCGGCATGTCGAATTCCTTCACGCCCGAGCCGTGCAGGGCGTCGAGCAAGGCGTTGATGACGGCGGGCGGTGAGCCGATCGCTCCGGCCTCGCCGCAACCTTTGGTGCCCAGCGGGTTGTGCGTGCAAGGGGTGCAGATGTTGCCAATGACGAAATCGGGGAAGTCGTCAGCGCGTGGCATGGTGTAGTCCATGAACGAGCCGGTGAGCAGCTGGCCGGTTTCGCGGTCGTAGACGCAGTTTTCCAGCAAGGCCTGGCCAATGCCCTGGACCAGGCCGCCGTGCACCTGGCCTTCGACAATCATCGGGTTGATGATGGTGCCAAAGTCGTCCACCGCAGTGAACTTTTGCACGCGGGTGACGCCCGTGGCGGGGTCCACCTCGACCTCGCAGATGTAGGTGCCCGCCGGGAAGGTGAAGTTGGTCGGGTCGTAGAAGGCGGTCTCGTTGAGGCCGGGCTCGAGCTTGTCGAGCGGGTAGTTGTGCGGCACATAGGCGGTAAGCGCCACTTGGCCGAAGGTCACCTTTTTGTCGGTGCCCTTGACGGTGAACTCGCCGTTGGCGAATTCGACGTCGGCGTCGCTGGACTCCATCAAGTGGGCGGCAATCTTCTTGGCCTTGGTCTCGATTTTGTCGAGCGCCTTCATGATGGCCGCACCACCCACAGAGATGGAGCGCGAACCGTAGGTACCCATGCCAAAAGGCACGCGACCGGTGTCGCCGTGGACGATGTCCACCGCCTCGACTGCAATGCCCAGACGCGCTGCAACCACCTGCGCAAACGTCGTCTCGTGGCCTTGGCCGTGGCTGTGCGAACCGGTGAATACGGTGACGCTGCCGGTGGGGTGCACCCGCACTTCGCCGCACTCAAAAAGGCCTGCGCGCGCGCCCAAGGCGCCGGCAATATTGCTAGGCGCAATGCCGCACGCCTCGATGTAGCTGGAGTATCCAATGCCGCGCAGCAGGCCTTTGGCTGCGCTGGCGGTCTTGCGGGCTTCGAAACCGGCCACATCGGCCATGTCTTGCGCCTTGGTCATGCAGCCGAGGTAGTCGCCCACGTCGTACTGCAAGGCCACCGGCGTCTGGTAAGGCCAGCTGTTGATGAAGTTGCGTTTGCGGATCTCGTCCTGGCCCAAGCCCATTTCCCAGCCGCAGCGCGACACCAGGCGCTCAAGCAGGTAGGTGGCCTCGGGGCGACCGGCACCGCGGTAGGCGTCTACCGGTGCGGTGTTGGTAAACCAGGCGTCCACCTCTACGTGGATCAGCGGGCAGGTGTACTGGCCAGCCAGCAGCGTGGCGTACAGGATGGTGGGCACCGCTGTGGAGAAGGTCGACAGGTAGGCGCCCATATTGGCGTGGGTGTGCACCCGCATGGCCAGGAACTTGCCGTCCTTGTCCATCGCCATTTCGGCGTGGCTGACGTGGTCGCGGCCATGGGCATCGGTCAGGAAAGACTCCGAACGCTCGCAAGTCCACTTGATGGTGCGGTTGATCTGCTTGGAGGCCCAGGTCAGCGCCACATCTTCGGCATACAAAAAGATCTTGGAGCCGAAGCCGCCGCCCACGTCGGGGGCGATCACGCGCACCTTGTGCTCGGGCAGGCCCAGCACAAAAGCCGTCATCAGCAGGCGCTCGACGTGCGGGTTTTGGTTGGAGACATAGAGCACGTACTCTTCGGTAGCCCGGCTGTAGCTGCCGATGGCCGCGCGCGGCTCCATGGCGTTGGGTACCAGGCGGTTGTTGATGAGGTCGAGCTTGGTGACATGGGCCGCCGTGCTGAAAGCAGCGTCGATCTGGTCCTTGTCGCCCAGCGCCCATTTGTAGCAGTGGTTGTTGGGAGCGGCGTCGTGCAACTGGGCGCCAGTGGCGGCGTCGCGCACATCGACCGCAGCGCTCAGGGGTTCGTAATCCACCACCACGGCTTCGGCGGCATTTTTGGCCTGCTCCACCGTCTCGGCAATCACCATGGCCACCTGGTCACCCACGTAGCGCGCTTTGCCCAGGGCCAACACCGGGTGGGGTGGCTCGTTCATGGGCTTGCCGTCGGTGCTGGTGATCAGCCAGCCGCAAGGCAGCCCGCCCATCTTGCCTTCCAGGTCGGTGCCCACAAAGATATGAACCACGCCGGGCATGGCCATGGCCGCGCTGATGTCAATGCTCTTGATGAGGGCGTGGGCATGCGGGCTGCGCACAAATACCGCGTGGGTTTGCGCTTGCAGGTTGATGTCGTCGGTGTACTGGCCCGCTCCGGTGAGGAAGCGGTAGTCTTCTTTGCGGCGGATGGATTCGCCGATAAAGGGCAGTTTGGAGAAATCTGAGGCACCCATGTTGTTAGCTCCTTAAGCGCTGGCCATGGCCGCTTGGCCTTGCTGCACGGATTTGACGATGTTTTGGTAACCGGTGCAGCGGCAAATATTGCCTTCGAGCAGGGCGCGAATCTCACCTGCGTCTGCTTTGGGATGGTGGGTGCACAGGTCTACTGCGCTCATCACCATGCCGGTCGTGCAATAGCCGCACTGCAGGCCGTGGCATTCTTTGAACGCGGCTTGCATGGGGTGCATGGTGCCGTCGGCCTGGGCCAGGCCTTCAATGGTGGTGATCTGGCTGCCGTTGGCCTGGGCGGCCAGCACATTGCAAGACTTGATGGCGCGGCCGTCTTTGATGACCGTGCAGGCGCCGCACTGGGCGGTGTCGCAACCCACATGGGTGCCGGTGAGCTGCAAGTGCTCCCGCAACACCTGCACCAGCAGGGTGTGCGGCGGTACATCCACCGTCTTGTCTTTTCCATTGACCTTGAGCTGAACTTGCATGCGACGTCTCCGATTTGGTTGCAGTAGGGAAAAAGGAGACAGTATTCGCTGAAATCCGCGCCTGCAAGCTAGGGCAAACCCTTGTAACGCCCTGTTACATGCGCCAGATCACCGGCGGTAACTGAGCATGCGCCCTTTGTACGCCGCCACGCCAGGCAGCGCGGCGCGGTCTATGGTTTGTTCGCTCAGGGCAAAGCCCAGGGCCGTCATATTGCGGTGAAAGTGCGCCCGGTTGCCCCGGTTGGGGTCCACCACCCAAATCTCGGCCCGGGGCGCGGCATGGCTGTCAATAAAGTCGGCCAGCGCGCCGGCCTCGTCACGCTCATAAAGAATGTCGCTGCCAATAATCAGCTCAAAGCGCCCGCTAATGGCCAAGTCGGGCGCGGCCAGCGCCAGCGCGGACACGGGCCGCGGGTTGTCAAAGTCGCTGTCTTGCAGCAAGCGCCCCCACTGGCCGTGGCGGTATTTGAGCGGCAGCAAGCCGTTTAAGCGCACGTTTTCGGCCAAAAAGGCGCCCGCCAGCGGGTGGCAGTCGCTGGCCGTCATGTCCGCGCCGCGCCGGTGCCCCACCAGGCTCGACAAAGCCAGGCCGCAGCCGATTTCCAAAATACGCTCGCCCGCGCGCACCGGGCGCGTGGCCAAGCGCTCCGCCAGCCGCGCGCCCGAAGGCCACAAGAGCCCAAACAGCGGCCAGGTGGCCGACGAAATACCCAGCCGCAAAGCCGCCTCCAGCGGATCATGGAACTGCTGCTTGTCCAGCAGCGAGCGAATCACCATGTCAGCCACGCCCGCCACGGCGATGTTCTCTTGCTTGGTGAAATAACCGACGGGGGAAGGGGGCATGGGGCCTTGGGTGGGTTGCTCCTCCGGGGCGGGGGAAGCCCCCATTAGGCGCTTGTTGCGCTGCTGGCTCTTGATTTTGCCATCTGAAGCCCCGCCGGTGTAACGGTCGCAGATATTGCAAGACGATTTACCGGGGGTACAATAAATACTATGCAAATCGAATTCGACAGCATAAAACGAGACCGAACTTTGCTTGAGCGAGGTTTGGACTTTGCACACGCCGACTTGATATTTGCAGGGGTCCATTTCAGCAGCCAGGACCGGCGCGTGGATTACGCCTAGGACCGTTTCATTACTGCTGGCTTTCTGCAGGCCGACTTGGTGGTGATGGTTTGGACACCGCGCGGCGAGGCTCGCCGCATCATCAGCATGAGGAAAGCCAATGAACGCGAAAAAACCTTCTACGCCCAGCACCTGGACTGACCCGGACGACGCACCGGCGCTAACGCAGGAGTTTTTTGCGCGGGCCGACTTGTTTCAGGGCGAAACGCTCAAACGCCGGGGCAGGCCCAAGGCTGCATCTACCAAAGAGCCGGTAAAAATTCGGCTCGACGCCGATGTGCTCGCTGCCCTTCGCGACACCGGCGAAGGCTGGCAAACCCGGATCAATGACACGCTGCGGGCGTCATTGCAGTTGGCGGGGCGGCTGCGGGCATAAGGGTTTCAATAGCGGCGACACCGCAGCGCAATCATTAAGCCTAGTTATTGCGTCCTTGGCTTAATTGACGCGAAGGCTCGTTAACGCATTCACGCCTTCACAAACGCCGCCAAGTGCTGCGCCACTTCTGCTCCCTTGTCTTCCTGCAAAAAGTGGCCGGCGCCGCGGATTTTGGTGTGGGGCTGGCCTTGGGCGCCGGGCACTAATTTTTGCCACATCACTTCGCCGCCCTTGGTCACCGGGTCGCGGGTGCCAAACAGGGTGAGAAAGGGCTTGTCCCAGCGCTTGAATACTTCCCAAGCCGCTTCGTTGCGCTCGCGCTCGGGGTCTTGCGGGGTGGTGGGCACAAAGCCAGGAAACACGCGGGCGGCCACGCGGTATTTGCGGCCGGGTAATGGCGCGTCGTAAGCGGCAATTTCTTGCGGCGTCAGGCCTTGGGCGCAACCGGCCTTGACGATGCGGCCAATCGGAAACCAGGGGCTGTAACGCGAAAACGCACGCCAGATCTTGAAGGCCTTGGGCACGGGCATGGTGCCCGTGGGCAGAGCGCCATTGCCCAGGGCCACGCGGTCAAAACGCTCGGGCATTTCGGCCACCACGCGCAGGCCA
>CANGHQ010000028.1 GCA_947453585.1 Burkholderiales bacterium
AGGCGTTGCGTGGCTTGATGGCCACCGCTACGGCCACCAAAGCTGCCAGAACCACGGGATGGCGGCGCAGCCAGACCAGCCCGACCTTGACGCGGTCGGCTTGGGCAAACGGCACCACCAGCACCTCGCTTTGGACTGAGAGTTCGCGTCGAAGCTGGGCGCTGCGCCAAATGGCGCGCTCCTGGCGCAAGCGCAGTTCAAGGTCTTGGGCGCTCATGGGCAAATTTGGCCTAGCGCCAGGCTCGTGCGGCCAGCCATCATTGCTGGCCCCGGTCGCGAGACAGCTCTTTGGCGCTGGCGTGAAACATGCCCAGCGGATTGCGCAAACGCCGCCGCGCCAGCCCGAGCAAGCCGAGACCACCGGCCAGAAACAGCAGCGCCAAGCCCCCGGCGGCAGCAAAGCGCCAGTCGTCGGGGAACATCAGCACCACGGTGCCGCACAACAGCACCAAGCCCAGCGCCAAGCACACCAGCGCCACCGCAGCAAACACCAGCGCGTCGAGCACGCGGCGTTTTTCGGCCTCCAGCTCGGTGCCCAGCAGTTCCAGGCGCACTTGCGCCGTTTCCAGCAGCGTGAACAGCAACTGGCGCAAAGACGCAAGCAAACCGCCAGACGCCGAAGCGCGCTTGCGGAAAGGGTTGTCGGAGGATTCGGTTTTCGGGGATTCGCTCATGGCGCGTCAGCGCCCCGACTAGCGCCGACCGACGAGCAGTCCGACCACCAAACCAATGCCCGCAGCGATGCCAATCGACTTCCAGGGGTTCTCGTGCACAAACTCGTCGGTCGCGTGGCCTGCGGCCTTGGCCCGCAACACAGCCGCGTCTTGCAAGTGCTTGAGGTCGCGGGTGGCCTCGGACAGACGCGCTTCCACGCGGGCACGCACGCCCACCGCACTGTCGCCCACTTGGTCGGCCGTCATGCGCAGCACCTCTTGTGCGTCGTCAATCACGACACGCAGGTCGTGCATGAGTTTGGCTTTGTGCTCGGCGTCGATAGAAATCATGAAAAAAGCTCCAAGGGTTGTGAATGGTGTAACTGTAGACCAGGGCCGTTTAAAGGCGTTGACCCATGTCAAAAAAGCAATCTTATATTTCCGGGCTTAGCCTGGTGCGCCGCCGACCCGTCGGCAGGCTGCGAAAATAGGCCCAACACCACTTAGAACGGAACATTTCCATGGCCCTCATCCCCGCCACCATCCTTACCGGCTTTTTAGGCGCGGGCAAGACCACCGTGCTCAAGCGCATCCTGAGTGAGGCGCACGGCCAAAAAATTGCGGTGATCGAAAACGAGTTTGGCGAAGAAAACATCGACAGCGACATTCTGGTGTCCGACACCACCGAGCAAATCATCCAGATGAGCAATGGCTGCATCTGTTGCACCATCCGCGAAGACCTGCGCGCCACGCTGCAAGACCTGGCTGAGAAAAAGCGCAAAGGCGAGCTCGACTTTGACCGCGTGGTGATCGAGACCACCGGCCTGGCCGACCCCGGCCCGGTGGCGCAGACCTTTTTCATGGACGACGAGGTGGCCGAGTCCTACTTGCTGGACGCAATTTTGACGCTGGTGGACGCCAAACACGCGCCCGACCAGCTCAACGACCGCCAGGAAGCGCGCCGCCAGGTGGGTTTTGCCGACCAGATATTCATCAGCAAGTCCGAACTGGTCTCGCCTGAGGCGCTGAATGCGCTGCAACACCGCTTAAAGCACATGAACCCGCGTGCACCGCAGCACACGGTGCACTTTGGCAATGTGGCGATCAAGGACTTTTTTGACCTGCGCGGCTTCAACCTGAACGCCAAACTCGACATCGACCCCGATTTCCTGAGCGCAGACACGCATGACCACGACCACGACCACAGCCACGGGCATGACCATGGGCATGACGACCATGAGCACGGTGAAGCCTGCAATCATCCCTCGCACGCCGACCACAGCGGCCACCACCACCATGTGGACGACGACGTCAAAAGCTTCGTATTCAAGTCCGATCGGCCCTTTGACCCGGCCAAGTTGGAAGACTTTTTGGGAGCCATCGTCAATATTTACGGCCCGCGCATGCTGCGCTACAAGGGCGTTCTTTATATGCAGGGCAGCGAGCGCAAGGTGATTTTCCAAGGCGTACACCAGCTCATGGGCAGCGACTTAGGGCCCGCCTGGGCGCCTGACGAGGTCAAGAACAGCAAACTGGTGTTTATTGGCATCGACCTGCCCAAAGACATCCTGCTGCAAGGGATGGAGCAGGCATTGGTGTAATTTTCGGCGACAATCGGCGCATTGCTGCAACGCAGCAATTCCACTACCAAAGCCTTCTCCTTTTTTCTGGATGCCGTATGTTGGTCGCACTTTTGCAAATGATGGGGATTCCCATGGGTAAACCTGTACACTCCCGCGCCGAAGGGGCTGGCAGTCCGCCCGCGTCCCGTGCCGTGGAACCAGACACCCGGATCCCCGACCATCGCGTTTCTGTTAGGAGACAAGAAGTGAAAGCCAACAAAGCAAGCCCCAGCAAAGCAAGCGCGGGAGCAGCTGCACCTGCCAAGGCCGCAAAAATCGCTAAGCCTGCGGCAAAACCCGCCGCTGTGACTGCCAAAGCCAAAGCTGCGCCAGCGGCACCCGCCAAGGCCCCTGCTGCAACGGTGGCAAAAAAGCCCGTTCCTTCGAAGAAAACTGCGACCCTAGTCGCCCCTGTAAAAAAAGTACCGGCACCTGCTAAAACCACTGCCATTGCCGCTCCCGCCGTCAAAAAAGCTGTGGCCCTCAAAGCCCCCGCAGCAAAAGCGGCCCCCGCCAAGCCCAGCGCAAAAACTCCGGTCGCGCCCAAACCTGCGGCTCCCAAAAAGCCGGTCGCCGCTCCTGTTGCGGTGAAAACTCCTCCCAAAGAAACCAAAGCCAAGACGCCTGCCGTCGTGGTCGAACCCAAAGCCAAGCCCCCTGTGAATGCAATTGCCCCCAAACCCGCCGCCCCTTTGTCTGTCCCTGGCGTCGTGAGTTCCGTACCCACCAAATCGGGCCGCCCGTCCTCGCGTTTGGCCCAATTGACCGTGCCTTCGATGGCGCAGTCGGTTGCATCGACCGCAGCCAAAGCCAGCTTCAACCCGTCGAGCCACGCGCCTTTTGCCGCTCCGGTGATTCCCGCCATCGTCAAAAAAGACACGAAGCTGGCCAACAACTGGAAAACCACGCCGGTCGAGCGCCTGACCGACGCCGAGCTCCTGGCCATGCCCGATTCCGAGTACATGAACGACGTACAACTCGCCGCCTTCAAACTCAAACTCAGCATTCTCAAGCGCGACATCCTCAGCAACGCCGGTGAAACCACCGAGCATCTGCGTGAAGACACCTCGGTTGTGCCCGACCCGGCAGACCGCGCCACCATCGAGGAAGAGCACGCATTGGAGCTGCGCACCCGCGACCGCGAGCGCAAGCTACTCAAGAAAATCGAGCAATCGATCACCCGCATTGACGCTGGCGACTACGGCTACTGCGACGAAACTGGCGAAGCTATCGGCGTCGGCCGTTTGCTGGCGCGCCCCACCGCCACGCTTTCGCTCGAAGCGCAGCAGCGCCGCGAGTTGAAGCAAAAAATGTTTGGCGACTAAGCATCTGCCTCGCGCAGGCCACCGTCCGTGAGTGAAAGCAAAGCCCCGCAAGCAAGAGACCCTGGCACGGCGGCTACAGCCGAAAGCGAGACCGCGCGGTCCAAATCCTTTCAGTCCGAATGGTCGCACCAGGTCAATCTGGTGCGCAAACAGGAATTTGCCTATTTGCGCAGCGTGATCAAGCGCGAAGGCGGCGTTCGATCCGAACTCACGCTGGCGGGCATGCCGGTGCGTTCGTCGAAGGCTGAAAAAGTCCGGGGTGAAACGCTCAAAAAGATCGAAGAAATCGAAGCACAGCTTGACCTGTTATGGCTGGCAAGCCGTGGCAAGCGCAGCAATTCAGGATTCACCAGCCGTTCCGGTTTGGATCTAGCCTCCTTTTTGTCGGCGTCGCCCGGACTGACGACGGCCTCGCTGCCATCCGCCCTACCTGCCGGTGTGCTGACGCAGACCTTGCACCACGCTGAGATGCCCAGCTCGGTGCTCCTGACCCCCACCATCGAAAGCCCTGCCGCGACATCGGCCGAACTGCGCCCCGCCTTGCGCGAGACGCACTTTACCCAAAGGCCAATCTTCAATGATTCGGCGCTGTCCGCCGCCGCCGTCCTGTTCGCCAGCGAAGACTACGACCTGGCAGCGCAGCACCTGCTGCGCGCCCTGCGCGCCAATGACGCGCGCGCGGTCCAGTTACAGCGCCTGCTGGCTTTGCTGGAGATTTACCGCGCCACCGGCAACCAGGCCCAGTTTGACTGGTCGGTGCTGGAGTACTTTGACTACTGGGACGGCGGAACACCGCAGTGGCACGTGTCCCCGAAGGCGCGCACAAGCACAGGCAAATTCAGTCCAGGCGCGCCGGCGGAGAACACGCGCTTCGCCGCTTCCTCCCTGAACGATGCGCGGGTATGGCGCTGCCCCTCGGGGCTCAATGCTGCGGCTGCACGCAAATTGCGCGCTCACTGGCTGGCCAGTCGCCATTGCGGCGTGGACTGGACATCGCTCAGCACGCTCGACGCCACCGCCAGCGCAGAACTGGTGGCCTGTTTCAGGCAAGCGCAAGGCGCGCCTTCGCAGCTGATTTTTGTGGATACGCCCAACCTGCTGTACGTGCTGGAGCAGGCCACGCCGCAAGGCCAGCCGCAAGTGGCGCGCAGCCTGTGGGAACTGCGGTTTTGCTTGCTGGAGCTCATGCAGATGCGCGCGGCTTTTGACGCCGCTGCCACCGATTTTTGCCTGACTTATATTGAACCGGCCCCGGTGTGGAAGGCTTCAGAGATCCACTTCATAGGCGACGCGCTGGTGCCTGTGCCTCTGCCCGCACAAGCTAACCAGGGCTCACCCTGGCATCTTTCTGGGCACGTGCTGGGCGCAAGCGGACTGGCATTACCCGACCTACCAGAGCAGCCGACACCGCAGCGCATCACCATAGCCTGCGCGGCACTGGTGCGCATGGACGCCGAGGCGATTGCGCAATTGGCGCAGTGGCTGCACGGCGCCAGCGAAAAAAAGGCTGATGTGCACCTGCAAGGCGTTGGCGTGCTGGTGGGCGCCGCGTGGGCGGCCGCCGGTATTGACGCTTTAGCGCAGGTCCATTTGCGCGATTTGGGCTAGTTCGCCCGCTGCGCAATTTTTCGGCGCTTCCTGGAGCACCCGGCAAAAATGCCGTCCGCACGGGTTCGATGGCTGCTTGCTGCCCATTTGAACCATTACTTTCATTGATAAGCCTAAGTGCTTAATTTAGAACGCCTTTTCGCCCAAATCCTGGTGAAAGAACGCTTCTAAGTCTTTGATTTCATTGGAAAAAATTGATCTGACGCTGTCGCAGACCCCAAATTTACTGGTAAAGTGCAACTAAGTGCAAAAAAGTGCAATTTAGTGGTAAATCTGGCAGCGCAAGGCCATTGAACCACGCGCGTTGGAAAAGAGGGTCTCTGTGGTGTTTCAAGGTGCTTCGTCACTCACGCTAGATGCAAAGGGGCGGCTGTCTGTGCCGACCCGGCACCGTGACGTGCTCAGCGCCGTGGCCGCCGGCCTGTTGACCATCACCAAACACCCCCACGGCTGCCTGATGGTCTTTCCCCGCCCCGAGTGGGATTTGTTTCGCGACCGCATTGCCGCCCTGCCCATGTCGGCCCAGTGGTGGAAGCGCATCTTCTTGGGCAACGCCATGGACGTGGAGCTTGACGGCACCGGGCGCATCCTGATTTCTCCTGAACTGCGCACCAGCGCGGGCATCAGCAAAGACACCGTGCTCTTGGGCATGGGCAACCACTTTGAGTTGTGGGACAAAGCCACCTACGAGGCCCAAGAAGCCAAGGCGATGCAAGAGCAAATGCCCGACGTGTTCAAAGACTTCTCCTTTTGAGCGCCGCTGTGGACGCAACGCTTGAGCACACCACGGTCTTGCTGCACGAAGCGGTAGACGCCCTTCTCGAAAACACCCCCGAAAGTACCAGCGCCCCCGAAGACGGTGTTTACGTGGACGCCACTTTTGGCCGCGGCGGACATTCCCGGCGCATTTTGTCGCGGCTCTCGGCCCAGGGTCGACTGATCGCGTATGACCGCGACCTAGAGGCGGTGGCCCGCGCCAGCGACATCACCGACCCGCGCTTTTCGATCCGGCAGACGGGTTTTTCGCATTTGGGCGAGCTGCCACCGGCCAGTGTGGCGGGCATTTTGATGGACCTGGGTGTGAGTTCACCCCAGATTGACAGCCCGGCACGGGGTTTTAGTTTTCGCTTTGAAGGCCCGCTGGACATGCGCATGGACACCACGCGCGGCATCAGCGTGGCCCAGTGGCTGGCCGATGCGGATGTTGAACACATTACGGAGGTGATACGTGACTACGGCGAAGAACGGTTTGCTAGCGGTATTGCAAAGGCGATTGTCGCGCGCCGACAAGAGCACGGGCCCCTTGCTACCACCACCGAACTGGCCCAACTCGTGGCTGACACGGTCAAAACCCGCGAGCCGGGCCAGAACCCTGCAACGCGCACATTTCAGGCTTTTCGGATTTTCATCAATGCCGAGCTTGAAGAGCTACAGCAGGCGCTAGACGCCGCCCTGGCGGTGCTGCAGCCCGGCGGCCGCCTGGTGGTGATCAGCTTTCATTCGCTAGAAGACCGTATCGTCAAGCAGTTCATTGCCAAGCATTCCAAGGACGAATACGACCGGCGCACGCCGTTTGCCGCGCCCAAGCCCATGCGTCTGCGCGCGCTGGGCCGCAGCCGCCCCAGCGCCACCGAGGTAGCGGGCAACCCGCGCTCGCGCAGCGCCATCATGCGGGTGGCCGTACGCACCGCCACCGTCCCGGGTACGCGCGCATGACCCGCATCAACATCTTGCTGGTGCTGGCTACGCTGGGCAGCGCCATGTACCTGGTGGGCGTGCAATACGAGTCGCGCCGCCTGTTTACAGAGCTGGAAAAAGCCCACCGCGAAGCGCGCCGCCTGGACACCGAGCTGGAGCGCCTGCAGGTCGAAAAACGCAGCCAGGCTACGCCCGCGCGCGTGGAGCGCGTGGCGCGCGAGAAGCTGCAAATGCGCCAAGTCACGCCCGGCATCACCATGTATTTGGGCAAGGGCGACGCGCCCGAGGCGCAACCATGAGCCGCAGCATCCAGTACACCGCCAGCCCCTTGCTGACCAGCCGCACGCCGGTGTGGCGCAGCAAGTTTGTGGTGGGCGCGGTGGCTCTCGGATTTGTGGGCCTGGGCGCACGCGCGGCCTATATCCAGGTGTTCAACAACGACTTTTTCCAGCACCAGGGCGAGGTGCGCTACAACCGCACGCTCGAACTCCCCGCCAACCGGGGCCGCATTCTGGACCGCAATGGCCTGATTCTGGCGTCCAGCGTTCCGGCGCCCAGCATTTGGGCGATTCCTGAGGACGTGTCGCTGGACGCTGCCGAGCGCAAGCTGCTGGCCAAGCTGCTCGATATGCCCGAGGCCGATCTGGCCAAAAAGCTGGCCGACGAAGACAAGAGCTTTGTCTGGCTCAAGCGCCAGATCGACCCGGACAACGCCAAGAAGATTGCCGAGCTCAACTTCAAGGGCATCTACCAGCGCACCGAATACCGCCGCCAGTACCCCGAAGGCGAAGCCGCCGCGCACGTGGTGGGCTTTACCAACGTTGAAGACAACGGCCAGGAAGGCGTGGAACTGCTGTTCAACAGCGCGCTCTTGGGCCGCGCGGGCAGCCGCCACGTGATCAAGGACCGCCTGGGCCGCGCCGTGGAGCAAGTGGGTGAGACCGTGCCGCCCGAGGCCGGCAAAGACCTGCAACTGAGCATCGACACCAAGGTGCAGTTTTTTGCCTACCAAAAACTGCGCGACGCGGTGCTGGCCAACCGCGCCCAGGCCGGCAGCATCGTGGTGCTTGACGCCCTGACCGGCGAAGTGCTGGCCCTGGCCAACTACCCCAGCTACAACCCGGAAAAGCGCGTCAACCTGAGCGGCGCGCAGCTGCGCAACCGGGCGCTGACCGACACCTTTGAGCCTGGCTCGGTGATGAAGCCTTTCACCATTGGCCTGGCGCTCAACACCGGACGCGTCAAGACGTCCACCATCATCGACACCTCGCCGGGCTCGGTGACGATTACCGGCGCCACCATCCGCGACGCGCACCCGCACGGCGCTTTGACGGTGGAGCAAGTGATCCAGGTATCGAGCAACGTGGGCACGACCAAGATCGCCATGCAGTTGCCCGCCAGCGAGATGTGGGAAACCTTCTCGGGCGCGGGCTTTGGGCAAAAGCCCCAAGTCGAGTTTCCTGGTGTGGTGTCAGGGCGCTTGCGCCCGGCCAAGAGCTGGCGCCCGATTGAGCAGGCCACGGCGTCGTATGGCTACGGCCTGTCGGCCTCGCTGTTCCAGATGGTGCGCTCGTACACCGTGTTTTCGCACGACGGCCAAATCATCCGCGCCACCTTGCTCAAAAACAGCGAGCCCGCCGTGGGCGTGCCCGTGTTTACCGCCGACACCGCCGCCAAGGTGCGCAAGATGCTGCAAATGGCGGCAGGCCCTGGCGGCACCGGCCCCAAGGCACAGACTGCGGGCTACTCGGTGGGCGGCAAGTCGGGCACTGCGTATAAGCAACAGGGCAAAGGCTACGGCAGCGACGGCAACCGCAAATACCGCAGCTGGTTTGTCGGCATGGCGCCCATTGACCAGCCGCGCATCGTGGTCGGCGTGATGTTGGACGAACCCACTGCGGGCAAGTACTTTGGCGGCGAAGTGGCCGCCCCCGTGTTCAGCGAAACCGTGCAGCAAACCCTGCGCGTGATGGGCGTACAGCCCGACATCGCCATCAAGCCGCAAATCGTGGCCAATGCGGTGCAGGAGAGCTTTTGATGGCCCTGCAACTTCGCACACCCCAGCAAGCCGCCCAGTGGCTGCGCGAGCACGTCACCGGCACGCTGGGCAGCGACAGCCGCAGCCTGGGCGCGGGTGACGGCTTTATCGCCACGCCGGGTGCGGTGGTGGACGGACGCCAGTTTGTGCACCGGGCCCTGGAACGCGGCGTGGCCGCCTGCCTGGTGGAGGCCGAGGGCCTGCAAGCCTTTGGCCTGACAGATGAACGCGTAGCTGCCTACACCGGCCTGAAAGCCGACGCCGGCGCGATTGCCGACGCGTTTTTTGGCCACCCCTCGCAAAAACTGTCGGTGATTGCGATTACCGGCACCAACGGAAAAACCTCAACCGCCTGGTGGCTGGCGCAAGCGCTAAGCGCTTTGCCCGGCGCACTGGCACAGCCCTGCGCCATGGTCGGCACGCTGGGCGTGGGGCAGCCGCCGCAGGCTGGCGCACAGGCCAATGGCGCAGCCGCCCATCCCCTGGCTGCGCTGCGCGCCACCGGCATGACCACGCCAGACGCCGTGTCATTGCACGCGTATCTGCAGCAGTTTGTGAAAGACGGCTTGCGCGCCTGCGCGCTAGAGGCTTCGTCCATCGGCATTGAAGAAGGCCGCATCAACGGTCTGAAGATCCGGGTAGCGGTGTTCACCAACTTTACGCAAGACCACCTGGACTACCACGGCAGCATGCAGGCCTATTGGGACGCCAAGCGCCGCCTCTTTGCCTGGCCGGGCCTGCAAAGCGCCGTGATCAACATCGACGACGCCAAGGGCGCGGCCCTGGCCGAGGCGCTGCGCCAGAGCCAGCCCGCGCTGGACTTGTGGACCACCTCTTGCAGCAGCGCCACACACACCAGCGCCCGCCTGCGCGCGCAAAACATCACGCTGAACAGCAATGGCCTGCGCTTTGACGTGGTTGAGGGCGATCAGGTTCAAAGTCTGCAAAGCCAGGTGATTGGCGGCTACAACGTGGCCAATCTGTTGGGCGTGATTGCCAGCCTGCGCGCCTTAGGCGTGGACTTGGGCGCCGCTGTGGCGGTGTGTGCGCAGTTGCGCGCCGTGCCCGGTCGCCTGGAATGCGTGGGCGGCCTGGGAGCGCCGCTGGTGGTGGTGGACTACGCCCACACGCCCGACGCCCTGGCCCAAACCCTGGACGCCTTGCGCCCACTGGCGCAGCAGCGCGCGGGCCAGCTGTGGTGCGTGTTTGGCTGCGGCGGCGACCGCGACGCCGCCAAGCGCCCGCTGATGGGCGCGATTGCCGCTGCCCGGGCCGACCAGATCGTGATCACCAGCGACAACCCGCGCAGCGAAAAGCCCGCCGCCATCGTCGCGCACATCCTGGCCGGACTGGCGGGCCAGCCACAGCCCGAGGTGCAAGTGGACCGGGGTGCCGCCATTGCCAACGCCATTGCCCGCGCCAAACCTGCCGATGTGATTTTGGTGGCTGGCAAAGGCCACGAAGAAACGCAAGACATAGGCGGCGTCAAAACTGCGTTTTCAGACCGCGATCACGCATTGCAGGCGCTGCAGGCGCGTGGCCCCCGCCCGGAGGCCCGCGCATGAGCAACCCGCTGATGACCCTGGGCCAGGTAGCGCAGTGGCTCGCCCAAAGCGGTGACGCCGCCAGCCAGCCGCAAGCCGTGCACGGCGACGCCAACAAGCCAATAGCCCGCGTACACACCGACACGCGCAGCATTGCCAGTGGCGACCTGTTTATTGCCTTGCAGGGCGACACCTTTGACGCCAATGCCATGCTGCACGAGGCGCAGGCCAAGGGCGCAGTGGCCGTCATCTGCCGCAGCGGCCTGTCTGCTGCGCAGCTGCCCGCCGACTTGGCGCGCATTGAAGTGGCGGACACGAAGGCCGCGCTGGGCCAGCTGGCC
>CANGHQ010000029.1 GCA_947453585.1 Burkholderiales bacterium
CCCAAACCCGGCAGCATGGGCATGGGCTACCCCGGCCACCGGGTGGCGGTGATTGACGACGCCGGCCAAGAATGCCCGGTGGGCGAGCCCGGCGACGTGGCCTTGCACCGCTTTGACGCGCACGGCCAGAGCGATCCCATCTTCTTTTTGGGCTACTGGAAGAACCAGGCCGCCACTGACGCAAAGTTCACCGGCGACTGGTGCCGCACCGGCGACCTGGCGGTGCGTGATGCCGATGGCTACCTTTGGTACCAAGGCCGCAGCGACGATGTGTTCAAGTCGGCGGGTTACCGCATTGGCCCGGGCGAGATCGAGAACTGCTTGGTCAAACACCCGAGCGTTGCCAACGCCGCCGTGGTACCCAAGCCCGACCCGGACCGGGGCGCGTTGGTCAAGGCCTATGTGGTGCTCTCGCCCGACGCACTGGCTGTGCAGCAGGCCGCCGGGAAACGGGGCCTGCAAAAATTCCAGGCTAACTTGACCGTGCAACTACAAGCCCACGTCAAAGGCCTGCTGGCGCCTTATGAATACCCCAAAGAGATTGAGTTTGTAGACGCCTTGCCCATGACGACCACGGGCAAAGTGCAGCGACGCGTGCTGCGCCTGCAAGAAGAGGCGCGCGCAGCCCAAGTCCAGCGCGCGACTGCCCCGCTATAAAGCCCCGATACACTCGGTTTTGCTCCAAATTTCAAGCCTTATTTCCACCATGAAAACCATCCAACTCGGCACCAGCGACCTGCACGTCACCCCTATTTGCCTGGGCACCATGACCTTTGGCGAGCAGGTGGACGAACCCACCAGCCACGCCATCCTGAGCCACGCGGTGGAGCGCGGCGTCACCTTTTGGGACACGGCTGAGATGTACGCCGTGCCCCCGCGCGCCGAGACCTTTCAGGTCACCGAGACCTATATCGGCAATTGGATTGCCAAAAACCCGCAGCTGCGCCAAAAGCTCACGATCGCCACCAAGGTGGCTGGCCCTTCGCGCGGCATGCCCTGGGTGCGCGGCGGGTCCATGGATTTGACGGCGGCAGACATCGTGGCCGCTTGCGACGGCAGCCTGCAGCGCCTCAACACCGACGTGATTGACCTCTACCAGCTGCACTGGCCCACGCGCAACCTGCCCCTGTTTGGCATGATGGCTTTTGACCCAAGCAAAGACCGCGTGGTCACGTCCATGCACACCCAGCTCGAAGCGCTGGGCCAACTGGTCAAGGCGGGCAAGGTGCGGGCGATTGGCTTGTCCAACGAGTCACCTTATGGTGTGTGCGAATTTGTGCATCTGGCCGAGCAACATGGCCTGCCGCGTGTGGCCACGGTGCAAAACGCCTACAGCCTGCTCAACCGCACCCACGAAAACGGCCTAGACGAAGCCATGCACCACCTCAAGGTCTCGCTCTTGGCCTATTCGCCTCTGGCCTATGGCCTGCTGACCGGCAAGTACGACGCCAGCGGCATTACCGGGCCAGACGCTCCTGCCAATGCCCGCATCACCCTGTTTGAATCCACCCGCAAGCAGCGCTGGGGCCGCCCCGATGCCCTGGCGGCTGCGCGCCGCTACAACGCGCTCGCACTTGCCAATGGCCTGACGCCCACCCGCATGGCGCTGGCCTATTGCTACACCAAGTGGCAGGTGGCCAGCACCATCATCGGTGTGACCACCCAAGCGCAGTTGGACGAAGATATTGACGCGTATGGCACCGTGCTGGCGCCCGAGCTGCTTAAGGCGATTGACGCGATTCGCTGGGAAATCCGCGACCCGGCGCTTTAAAGCGCCGCCTGCCGCCCGGGCTGGCGGTTTACAGCGCGGCGAAGATTTCCGCCGCCGCTTCTATCGTGTGCGCAATGTCTGCGTCGGTGTGCGCGGCGCTCACAAAGCCGGCCTCATAGAGCGCAGGCGCAAAGTACACGCCCCGGTCCAGCATGCCGTGGAACAGCGCGTTAAAGCGCTTGGCATCGGTGGTCATCACCTTGCTGTAGGTTTGCGGCAGCTCAGGGAACAAAAAGAAGCCAAACATGCCGCCTTCGCTGTCGCCGCAAAACGGCACGCCAGCGGCTTGGGCCGCGCCCGTCAGGCCCGCCACCAGCTTTTGTGTTTGGCCGGCCAGCGCGTCATAAAAGCCGGGCTTGCTGATCTCGCGCAGCGTGGCCAGGCCGCAGGCGGTGGCAATCGGGTTGCCCGACAAGGTGCCAGCCTGGTAGACCGTGCCTAGGGGCGCCATGTGTTCCATGATGGCTCGTTTGGCGCCAAAAGCAGCCAGGGGCATGCCCCCGCCAATGACCTTCCCCATGACCGTGATGTCGGGCGCAAAGCCGGGAATCGCTTTGGCGTACACGCTTTGCGCGCCGCCCAGGGCCACGCGAAAACCGGTCATCACTTCGTCCAACACCAAGAGCGCTCCGTATTCGGTGCACAGTTCGCGCGCGCGACGCATAAAGGGCGTGGCGGTGCGCACAAAGTTCATATTGCCGGCAATCGGCTCAATCATCACGCAGGCCAGCTCTTTGCCGTGCAGCACAAAGGCTTCTTCAAGCTGCGCCAGGTTGTTGAACTCGAGCACCAGCGTGTGCTGCACCACTTCGGGCGGCACGCCCGAGCTGGTGGGGTTGCCAAAGGTGGCCAGGCCCGAGCCGGCCTTGACCAAGAGCGCGTCCGCGTGGCCGTGGTAGCAGCCCTCAAACTTGATGAACTTGCTGCGCCCGGTGGCGCCACGCGCCAAACGGATGGCGCTCATGGCCGCTTCGGTGCCCGAGCTGACCAGGCGCACCATGTCCATGCTGGGCATGTGTTTCAAAATCTCTTCGGCCAGTTCCACCTCGCGCTCGGTGGGCGCGCCAAAGGAAAAGCCCTCGGACAGCGCTTTTTGCACTGCGTCCACGACCGCCGGGTGGCCGTGGCCCAAAATCATCGGGCCCCAGGAGCCGATGTAGTCGGTGTAACGCTGGCCGTTGGCGTCCCACATATAGGCGCCTTGGGCGCGGCTGATAAAGCGCGGCGTGCCGCCCACGGCCTTAAAGGCGCGCACCGGCGAATTGACGCCGCCGGGGATAACCGCGCTGGCGCGGGAAAAAAGTTCGATATTGCGGTCAGTGGCGGGTTTCATTGGCGCTTATTTCAAAAGGAAAGGGTTCATCGGATTCTTCAAAGTCTGCGTCGTCGCCTTCGGGGTGGGCCCAAAACAGGCGGTCGGGCTGCACATGGCCCATGCCGGGGCGAAAGCCGCCCTCCAGGCTGCGGTCGAGGTAGCTCAGGGCTTCGGTCACCGCCTCGGTGAGTTCGGTGCCCGCTGCAATCAGCGCCGCCAGCGTCGCCGACAAGGTGTCGCCCGCACCCACAAAAGTGGCTTCCAGGCGCTCAAACTTTTCGCTGCACAGCACAGCGGTGCCCGAGCACAACACGTTGTCAATGAATTGCTCGGGCAGGCTGATGCCGGTCACCAGGGTGTAAGGCACGCCAAACTCTTGCGCCGCCTTGGCAATATGAAGTGCGCTGGGCGCTTTGGGCTTGTCCCATTCGGGCAGCAGCCAGCGCGACAGCGTGCTGTGGTTGCCCACCAGCACCGTGGTCTGGGGCAGCATGAGTTCGGCGCAGGCGTCCAGGTACTGGTCGATCTGGTCGTCTTGCCACCAGGCCAGGTCGGGCATGTAAGTCACCACCGGCACATCGGCCCAGTCCGAGAGCAGGGCGGCAATGGCGCTGAGGTTGTGCGGGTTGCCGACAAAGCCGATCTTGAACACGTCGGGCGGCACGTCTTCCAAAATCGTGCTGGCCTGGCTGGTGACGGCTTCGTCGTCAAAGGCAAAGTGGTCCACGATCTCGCTGGTGTCGCGCACATAGGCGCCTGTGACCACCGGCATGGAATGCACGCCCACCGAGGCCAGAGCCACGCAGTCCGCCGCCAGGCCACCGGCGCCGCTGGCATCATTGGCGTTGAACACCATGACGCTGGCTATGGGCCCGTCAAGCTCTTCTTCGTCAAACTCTTCGAGCACTTCGATGACGGCGGGAGAGGGGATGTCTTTTTTAGGGCTTTTCATGGTCTTGGCAGAAAAATGGATGCGATGCAAACCTTAACCCACAGGCGCCGCCCAACAGTTGCGTTAGCGCGTGCTTATTACAATCAGCCGATTCTATTCTCAAGGTTTATGACGCTGTGACTGATACCAAAACTTGGATGTGCCTGATTTGCGGCTGGATTTACGACGAAGCGCTGGGCGCTCCAGACGACGGCATCGCCCCCGGCACCCTGTGGGCCGACGTGCCCATGAACTGGGTCTGCCCCGAATGCGGCGCACGCAAGGAAGACTTTGAATTGGTGCAGATCTAAGGTCAGACTTACAAGCTGAGGCTTGTTGCGCCGCCCGAAACGGGGTGGCGTGGGAAACCCGGCCGCTGCCCCTGCTGGCAGCTCAGGTCTTGCGAAACGGACTTGTTGGCCTTCGTTTGGGCGGCGCTGCTTGGTATTGGCCCGCGTCAAACGCCTGTCGCTGGCGCAGCAAGTCTTCGCCGTCCAGGCGTTCTGCCAAGCTGTCCAAGTCGCTTGTTGATACCCCAAGGGACGCAAAGTGCGCGCGCCAAGTGTTGACCACCGCAATGACTTGCAACACTTGCGCCGCGGCCTGCGCGGGCCCAAGCCCAAACGCGTCGCACTGGGACATTGCGTTGGACAACGTGGACTCTTGCCCTTGTGCCCCGCAGATGAACTCTTGGTAACCCTGGCCGGAGTTGGTGGGCAGCACGTCGTAGGCCGGGGCTAGTCGGAGCCGGCCGTTGGCGGTGGGGTTTACGACCAAGAGCGAGTGGTTTTTTTCATGGTCGTCGGTGTTGTCGATCAATATATTGAAGACCATCCGGCGAAACAGCTCTTGGGCGTCCGCCAGATGCACATCGCCCTGGCTTACGCCCACTCTGCGCAGGATGCGTGCGAGCTGCGGGTAGCCCAATTGCGGCTCGGTGCCCGCTGGCGTGGCTGCGCGGATGGCGGTGCCCGCCGAGATGCTGTGAATCCGCCGTCCGCCCGCGCGGTCAAATCGCTTGATGGCAATGGCGTTGGCCGCCTGTAGACGAATGACCTGGGTTTGGGCCACTTGGATGCCAGCCTGAGCCGCCAAGGTCATGGTCGCATGCTCAATGAGCGGTGTATCGACGTATTCGTTGTTGAAAAATTTGATGACCCACGGTTCGCCTTCAATGTCGATCAGCGCCTTGGGCTTGGCGCCGCCCAAAGGGCTACCGCCACCTTCCATGATTTTTACCTCAAGCGCCGTCAAGGCCTCACCGGCTTCAATCTTGGCCACCACTTCGCTGAGTTCTTGGGCTTGCGACAAGCGCGGCAGGGGGCCGCCTTGGCGCGGAAGGTAGCTGGCCGATGCACTTGACACCCCCAAGGCGCCGAAGCGGTCGTCGCCCGCGTAGTACAGCAGCTCCATCAAGGACGTGCGCTTGGGTTTGTCTATGAAGCGGATGACTTTTTCGCCCCAGCGGTCCGGTCGTGCGTCATCCACGGCACCGACTGCGCGGGGCGCGTCGCCGCTCAGTCGCCCGGGCGGGGAGAACGCCCTGTCCACCAGGGGCAAGTCCTCGCTCAGTGCGAACCCACTGGCCAGCCAGTCTGCGCCATAGTGCAGCGAGACGCCTTTACCGGCGGCAACCAGTTGTAGCGCGCCTACGTAGCGCGGCGCGGGGTCTCCGAGGTACCAGAGGTAAAGGTCATCCAGGCGCATATCAGCCCTGTTCGCTCGTGAGCGCTGCTGCGCGCAGGCGGGTCTCTGCCGAGGCCTGTGCGCGTGCTTGGCCGAGCTCCACCGCTTGCCGAACATTCAGGTCCAGCGCGCCCTGGTCATGCTCGGGTGCTGCCAAGTGGCCCAGTTCGCCATCCCGGTTGATCAGCCACAAGGCCGCTGCAACCACGCCGATGCTCACGCTTGCATCCCCGGCCTCAAGTCGCTGGAGTGTGGACAGGCTAACGCCCAGGCGCTTTGCCCAGGTGCGCAGCGACTCTTTTCTGCGCAAGCGGGCCACAGCCAGGTCGGCGCCCAATTTTTGGAGCACGCCCAAAGTGGCCGGAGGCAGTTGTTGGATGGCTTTTGTATTTCGTGGCATACCGATATTATGGAACAAAACACTATTTTTTGTACACATATATCGGTACAATTTGAGATTTCGGGCCTTGGGGCGGGCGCTCGGTTGTGCAGCCCCTGCCGCAGCCCCTGGGGTTAAACCGTCGTTTCGACTTTCTTCACCACCCCATAGCGCTGCAAGGTAAGCGCTCGGGCGGTTACGTGGTCCACCACCGGCTCGGGGTAGTCGCGGTGTTTGACTGACGTGCTTTAGGGGTGTTGTTTTTACATTGCGCATGGATTGTTTGAATTTTGGAAATGGTATCAAGCACAGGCGGCAGCCAAGCGCTTTTTGAAAATTCCTTGACGAGCCGCCCTGAAGTCACGTTTGCCTGGCCCAAAGCGCAGCATCAGCCCACATGGAGGCGGTATTTACAGAGTACTGTGGGATTCATGCTTGCCGATTAGGCGGACAAGGCGCGCGCGTGCCCGATCCAACGCCTAAGTTGCAAGCGACAGTGCACAAAAAAATAGATCAAGCCAATAATTGGCTTGATCATGCTAATATTTGGCATGACCATCAGTTCTGCACTTTTTACCGACAGCCAGTCACGGGTTTTGGGCTGGATCTTTGGCCAGCCTGAGCGGGCTTACCACCTCAGCGAGCTGCGCCGTTTGACAGGCCTGGGCAGCGCGTCTTTGCAGCGGGAGTTAAACCGCCTCGCTGCGGCGGGTTTGGTTGATGTGCAGGCGGTTGGCAATCTGCGCTGCTTTCAAGCCAACCCCAATTCGCCGGTCTATGCCGAATTGGTAGCGTTGACGCGCAAGACCCTGGGCACGGTGCCCGTGTTGCGCGAAGCCCTGCAAGCGCTGCTACCCAGCCTGCAATCCGCCTGGGTTTATGGCTCGGTCGCCAAGCAAACGGACACCGCCCAAAGTGATATCGACGTGATGCTGGTGGGTGAGGGTTTGCAGCTCAGTCAAGTACTGGCGGCCCTGGAACCCGCCGAAGCCCAGCTTGGGCGGAAAATCAACCCACGCTGCTATTCCCCCCAAGAGTTCGAGCGCCGTCGTGCCGAGCCCGACTCGTTCGTCCAGAGGGTGCTGTCGCAGCCCGTGCTGCCCTTAATCGGTTGATTTAACGGAGATGCTTATGGGCCTGCCTGAGTTGGGCAACCTGGTGCGAATCGGTCAGTTAAAGGCCGAGCCGCGCAGCACGCAAGAGGTCAAGCGCATGCTGGCCATGGCGCAAACCCGGCTAGGCGACGCCAAGCTGGGTAAATTGTCGCTAGAGGGGCGATTTACCAGCGCCTACAACGCCGCACATGCTGCAGCCTTGGCGGCACTGCGCTGGCACGGCTACCGCAGCGAAAACCGTTACACCGTCTTTCAGTGTCTTAGCCACACCCTGGGCTGGCCCGCCAGTCGCTGGCGTGTGCTAGACGTGGCGCACCACAAGCGCAACTTGGCGGAATACGAGGGTTATCTTGAGGTCGAAGAGTCCACCGTCGCCGAGCTCTGCACGCTGGTTCACGGTCTAATTGAGGAAGTGCAGGCACTTGTAGATAAATAGGCAATAGTCCGCCCCCGTTAGGGCTGATCGACGATTTCCACCTTCTTCACTACCCCATAGCGCTGCAAGGTGAGCGCCCGCGCTGTGGCGTGGTCCACCACGGGCGCGGGGTAGTCGCGGCCCAGCACCAGGCCTGCGGCTTGCAAGACCAGGGGCTTGGCCAGCCAGGGCGCGTGGATGCTTTTGGCGTCCAGGCCGGCCAGGGCGGGCAGGTAGCGTTTAATGAACTTGCCGCTGGCATCAAAGCGCTCGCTTTGCGTGACCGGGTTGAAGATGCGAAAGTAGGGCTGCGCGTCGCAGCCGCTGGACGCCACCCATTGCCAGCCGCCGTTGTTGGCCGAGAGGTCAAAGTCGTTGAGGTGCTTTGCAAAATAGGCCTCGCCCCAGCGCCAGTCCAGCCCCAGGTGTTTGACCAAAAAACTGCCCGCCACCATGCGCAGGCGGTTGTGCATGTAGCCGCTTTGGTTGAGTTGCGCCATGGCCGCGTCCACCAGCGGGTAGCCGGTGCGGCCCTCGCACCAGGCGGCAAACAGGGCTTGCGCGCGCGGGCCTTGCTCCCAGACGATGGCGTCGTATTCGGGCTTGAAAGCGCCGGTGGCCACCTGGGGGAAGTTAGCCAGGATCTGAAAATAAAAGTCGCGCCAGCCCAGTTCGGCCAGCCAGACACTGGCGCCTTTGTCGCCATCTTGGTGGCGGGGCAGGGCCAGCGCCACCAGCTGGCGCACCGACACCGTGCCAAAGCGCAGATGCACGCCCAGGTAGCTCGGGCCCTTGACGGCGGGAAAGTTGCGCGTCTCGTCGTAGGCGTCCATGCGGGGTAAAAAGTCTTCCAGCATGGCCTGCGCGCCCGAGGCGCCCGGCGCAATGCCGAGTGCGCGCAGATTGGTGGGCTCAAACCCGATGTCGGCGAGCGTGGGAACGGGCGCATCAAAGCCAGCGGGGCGCGCGGCCAGGCGCTTGCCGTGGCTGTGACTGTCGTGGCGCGCCGGGCCCGCGTCACCCATGCGCGCTAACCAAGCGCGCAAGTAGGGCGTAAACACGCCGTAGGGCTTGCCGGTTTGGGTAAGCACCTCGCGTCGCTCAAAAATCACATGGTCTTTGACGCCTACCCAGGCTACGCCATTGGCTGCCAGCGCGGTTTGCACTTGGGCGTCGCGCGCCAGCGCGGCGGGTTCGTAGTCGTGGGCGGCAAATACGGCCTGGGCTTGCAAGTCGGCGGCCAGGCGGGGGATTTCGTCCGCCGCCAACGCGTGGCGCACCACCAGGCCAGCGCCGGCCTTGCCCGCCAGGGCGCGCAGGTCGGCGTCAAGTTCCACCAGGCTGGCCTGGATGAATTCAACCCGCCGATCGGCGCGCGGCAAGGCGTCCAGAATGCTGCGGTCAAACACAAACACGCAGTGCACTTGCGCGCAAGATTGCAGCGCCAGGGCGAGTGCGGGGTTGTCGCTGGTGCGCAAGTCGCGCCGAAACCAGACGAGTCCGGTGGGGTAAGTGTGTTCCATGCCTGCCGTTAAAATCAAAAGATGACCGGCGATTCTGCACCCACCAACCTCACGCACCATTTCTTGATTGCGATGCCGGGGCTGGAAGACGGGATGTTCACCAAAAGCGTGGTCTACCTGTGTGAGCACGGCCCGCGCGGCGCACTCGGCCTGATCATCAACAAACCGGCCGAACTCAAAATGGGCGCGCTGTTTGGCAAGGTAGATTTGCAATTGCAGCGCGCAGATTTGGTGAACCAGGCAGTTTTTCAGGGCGGGCCAGTGCATGAAGAACGCGGCTTTGTGCTGCACGAGCCGGTGTATGCCGACCAGGACCGCCCAGAAGCCTCGCTTTACGCGTCCACCATGGTGATTCCCGGCGGGCTGGAGATGACCACCTCGCGCGACGTGTTAGAGGCCATCGCCACGGGCGCCGGGCCGCGCAAGGTACTGGTGTCGCTGGGCTATTCGGCCTGGGGCGAAGGCCAGCTGGAGACCGAAATCAAGGAAAACAGCTGGCTGACCGTGGACGCCAAAAACAGCATTATTTTTGACACGCCCGTGGCCCAGCGCTACGACCAGGCGCTGGCGCTCTTGGGCCTGCAGGCCTGGATGATCTCGCCGCACGCGGGTAGCGCATGAGTGTTTTGCCTGACACGCCACCTTTGGGCAGCGCACCGCTTACGTCTGACGCATTGCCCATAGTGGGAGCCAACCTCTCGACTTTCATGGCCTTTGACTTTGGTATGAAGCGCACCGGCGTGGCCGTGGGCAACCGGCTCTTGGGCACGGCGCAGGCGCAGCCCACGATTGCTGCCATCGGCGACGCCCGCTTTGCCCAGATTGCCCAACGCCTGAAAGAATGGCAGCCCGACGCCATCGTGATCGGCGTGCCCTACCACCCGGACGGCGCGGCCCACGAAAACACGGTGCGCGCACAAAAGTTTGGCCGCCAGTTGCGCGGGCGCTTTGGCCTGCCGGTTTTTGAGGTGGACGAGCGCTACAGCACCACCGAGGCCCTGGCCTCAGGCGCCAAGGACGCGGATGCGGCGTCGGCCTGCATTATTTTGGAACAATTTTTGAGGAACTTGCCATGAGTCTGGTCCTGAATGCAGAGGCCCTCTATATAGAACTGCTGCGCGGCGTGCGAGGCCTGTGCGGCCCTGATTCGCGCCTGGTGGGCATTACCTCGGGCGGCGCCTGGTTGGCCGAGCGGCTGCAAAAAGACCTGGGCTTGAGTGGCAGCCACGGCACGATCTCATCCGCCATGCACCGCGACGACTTTGCCAAGCGCGGCCTGACGGCCGGCGGGCAGACCAAGCTGCCGTTTGCGGTGCAGGGCGCGCACATTGTGGTGCTGGACGACGTGCTGTTTACCGGGCGCACCATCCGCGCTGTGACCAACGAACTGTTTGACTATGGCCGCCCAGCCAGCGTAAAACTGGCGGTGCTGGTGGACCGGGGCGGGCGCGAGTTGCCCATCCAGGCCGACTTTGCCGCCGCCCGCGTGAGCCTGGAGCCCACGCAGTCGCTGGCGCTGGCGCGTGACGCTGACGGCCGCTTTAGTTTTGACGTGAAAGGTGCCTGAGCATGCTAGGCCGACGCAACCCCCAACTCAACA
>CANGHQ010000030.1 GCA_947453585.1 Burkholderiales bacterium
ACATAGTCTTGTGACGCGCCGCGCCTGCCAAAACCACCGCCCAAATACGGCCGGTGCACGGTGATGTTTTGCAGCGGCACGCCCAGCGTCTTTGCCGCCTCGGCCTGGGTGGCTTCGGCATTTTGGGTGGGCGCCCACACCTCGGCCTGGTCGCCCTGGACGATGGCCGTGCAGTTCTGGGGCTCTAAGGTGAAATGGTTCAGATAGGGTGTGAAGTAGTCCGCCTCAATGACTTTTGCGCCACTGCCGGTTGCGGACGTTGCCTCGGCCAAAGCCGCTTCAAAATTGCCGTCCGCGCGCATGGGCCGACTCGCGGCTATCCCGGCCTCGAGTAATTTAAAAATAGCGGCGTCATCAAGCTTCTCGCCGCCTTGGTAGTTCCACACCACTTTCAGGGATTTCAGCGCCTGTTGCGCGCGCCACCAGTTGTCGGCCAGCACCGCCACAAAGTCCGGCCCCTGGATAACTTTTTTCACGCCACGCCGACTCAGCACCGCAGCGGCATCAAAGGACACGGGCGTGCCGCCAAACACCGGGCATTGCAGCAAAGCGGCGTAGAGCATGCCAGGCAGCCGCACATCAATGCCGTAGACCGCGCTGCCGTCCGACTTGGCAGGTATGTCAAAGCGCTGCATCGGCCGGCCGATGATGGTCCATTGCGCAGGGGTTTTCAGGACGATGTCAGCGGGGACTTTTTGCGAGGCGGCCGCTTGCGCCAATTCGCCATAGCTGGCGCTGCGCTTGCTCGGGGTATGGCTGATTTTTCCTAGCTTTGCAGTGAGTTCAGAGGCGGCGACGCTCCAGCGCTCGGCAGCCGCAGCCTTGAGCATTTCGCGCGCGGCGGCGCCCGCCTTGCGCATCACCAGCTGCGAATCACGCGTACCCCGGCTGCCGCCCGTGGCAAAAGTGACATAGACCTTGTTGCGCGCCAGGTGCTCGTTGACGGACGCGAACTCCATGCGCACGTCTTCCCAGCGGCATTCCAGCTCTTCGGCCAGCATCATGGGCAGGCTGGTGCTGGTGCCTTGGCCCATCTCGGCGCGTGCCACTTCGCAAATCACCTGGTTGTCTGGCGTGATGCGGATCCAGGCGTTGATGTCCGCTGCGCCAGCGCGGGGGCCGTCGGTGGCCAATTTGTCGGCGGCAGCGGGGGGCAAGTAAAAGCCCAGGCTCAATGCCCCGGCCCATGCAGCGCCTGCGCCTGTGGCGCTGCGTTGCAGAAAGTTGCGGCGCGATGCGCTAAGGGGTGCGGCGTCGCAAGCGGCATCCTGCCCAAGAGTCTGAGTGCGGTTCATGGCGTCTCCTTACATGCGGGCCGCGGCTTTGATGGCGGCCTTGATACGCGGGTAGGTGCCGCAGCGGCACACATTGGTGATGGCCGCGTCAATGTCCGCGTCGCTGGGTTGGGGCTTGCGCGCCAGCAGGGCGGTGGCCGCCATCAGCATGCCCGACTGGCAGTAGCCGCATTGGGGCACCTGTTTGGCGATCCACGCTTTTTGCAGGGCCGACTTTCCGCCCAAGCCTTCGATGGTGGTGATTTTTCGCCCCACGGCAGCGCCGCTGGGAATGCTGCATGAGCGCACCGGTTCGCCGTCGAGCAGCACGGTGCAGGCGCCGCATTGGGCGACGCCACAACCAAACTTGGTGCCCGTGAGCCCCACTTCATCCCGAATCGCCCATAACAAGGGCATTTCGGTTTCAATCGCCAGGTCGATGGCTTTGCCATTGATTTTCAGTTGCATACACGTTCTCCGGCCGAGGGGTTCAGGGTGCTGCGGTGCAGTGGCTTTGATTATGGGGTCTGCAGGTTTATAAATTTTTGCGCCGGATATATGTCCAATCTATGGGACAATTTTTTGATAACTACCAACCAGGAGACACCAACCATGCCGATTTTTTCCATCCAGAAAATGCTACAAATCGTGGCGCTGTGGGCGATTGCCGCACTGTGCCAGTCCGTTTGGGCCCAAAGTGGCGCAGTGCAAGTGCAGTGGCTGGGCCAGTCGGCCATGAAAATTACCACGCCCGGTGGCAAAGTCATCGTGATTGACCCCTGGCTGATCGCCAACCCCAAAACCCCACCCGAATTCAAAAAACTCGAAGCGCTGGGCAAAGTAGATTTGATTTTGGTCAGCCACGCCCACGCCGACCACATGGCCGACGCCCCCGCCCTGGCGCTTATGAACAAGGCCCCGGTGTACGCGCCCGCAGGGTTGGCCGATTCGTTTACGACGCTGGGCGTATTGCCGCCTGAATTGGCGCCGCGCTTTAACAAGGGCGGCATCGTGCTGCCTTTTGGGGCCGAGGGCGGTATCAAAATCATTGCAACGCACGCGGAACACAGCTCGGAATACCGCTGGAAAAACCCGGAGACCGGCAAAGACGAAATGCGACCCGGTGGCGAACCCATGGGTTTTATTATTCAGCTGGAAAATGGCTTCACGATTTACCACCTGGGCGACACCGGATTGTTTGGTGACATGAAATTAATCGGCGACTTGTACAAGCCCGACCTGATTTTTATTCCGATTGGCAGCCATTTCGTTATGCCCCCGCAAGACGCGGCCTTTGCCACGCGCGAACTGATTAAGCCTAAGTTTGCGATTCCTGTGCATTACGGAACCAACGCGCTGCTGCGCGGCACGCCGAAAGAATATAGCGATGCCCTTGGGCAGTCCAATACCAAGGTGCTCGCTTTAGAGCCCGGTGGCATTGCGAAGTTTTAGTCATCCGCTTTATCCCACGGGGACATATTGATGATTAAGAAATCTTTGCTGTTTTTGTTCGGTGCATTGCTCTTATTGATCGCAGCAGTTGCCATCAACACCCTGCGAAAGACCTCGCACCAATTGCAGGTGCCCGCGCTGGCGCCGCTGGCTATCGACAAGCCCGCTGCGGCGGACCGCTTGGCCCAGATCGTTCGGCTCAGCACCGTGTCATCGCGCGATGACGCCCAGCTCAATGCCGACAAATTTGGGCAATTGCACGCCTTGCTGCAAGCCAAGTTCCCGCTGATTCACGCCAAGCTCAAGCGCGAGGAAGTGGCAGGCCTGAGCCTGCTTTACACCTGGCAAGGCAGCGACCCGCAGGCGCAGCCCATCATGCTCATGGCCCACCAGGATGTGGTGCCCATCGCACCGGGCACCGAAGGCGACTGGCAGGTGCCGCCCTTTGCGGGCGAGGTGAAAGATGGCTTTGTGTGGGGCCGTGGCTCCTGGGACGACAAGGGCAATCTGATGTCCCAAATGGAAGCGGTGGAAATGCTGCTGGCCAGCGGCTTTGCGCCGAAGCGCACGGTGTACCTGGCCTTTGGCGCCGACGAAGAGGTGGGAGGCTTGCGCGGTGCGGCAAAAATTGCCGCCCTGCTGGCCGAGCGCAAAGTGCACCTTGATTTTGTGATTGACGAGGGGCTTTTGGTGTTGGACGGGGTTATGCCCGGGCTCAAAAAGCCCGCAGCGCTGATCGGCGTGGCAGAAAAAGGCTACATGTCGGTGGTGCTGAAAATGTCCGCCACGCCCGGCCACGCCTCCATGCCGCCCAAGCCGGGCACCAGCGCGATTGCCATGATGAGCGCCGCCTTGAAGCGCTTGGACGACGAACAGCTTCCCGGGGGCATTCGCGGCGTGGCGGGTGAGATGTTTGAGGCTCTGGCGCCTGAGATGAGCGGCTTCTCAAGGGTGGCCCTCTCTAACTTATGGCTGTTCGGCCCGGTCGTGCAAAAGCAGCTCGAAGGGGCGGGCAGCACCAACGCCATGATGCGCACGACCACCGCCTTGACGATTGTCAACGCCGGCAATAAAGAAAACGTACTGCCTGGGCGCGCGGAGGCGACCGTCAACTTCCGTATTCTGCCGGGCGACACCAAAGAGCAGGTCATGGAGCACATGCGCAGCAAAGTGGCGCAGGCGACAGGCTCCTCTTCCTTTGAGCTGCTGGCGCTGCCCGGGGCGGTCAATTCGTCCAAGATAGCGCCGACCAACTCGGCGCAATACGCCATCCTTAACAAGACCATCCGCGAAATCTTTCCGGACGCCTTGGTCGCCCCCGGCCTGATGGTGGCGGGCACCGACTCGATCCACTATGGGCCGATCAGTGAGCACATCTTCAAGTTCTCACCCGTACGGGCCAACGCCGAAGACCTCAAGCGCTTCCACGGAACCAACGAGCGGTTGGGTGTAGACAACTACGCGGACGCGATCCGCTTCTACCACCGGCTGATCAGCGAAGTCTCGGCGGCACCTTTGCCCTGAGCCTGACCGAGCCATAACGCCAATCCCCTATGAATCTGTTCTCTCCACTCACACTGCCCAACGGCACGAGCCTCCCCAACCGCATTGCCAAAGCCGCGATGGAAGAAAACATGTGCGACGCCAACCATGCGCCGTCCGCCGCCTTGTTGCGCTTGTACCAAGCCTGGGCCGACGGCGGCGCGGGCCTGATCCTGACTGGCAACGTGATGGTCGATAGACGCGCCATGACCGGACCCGGGGGCGTGGTGCTGGAAGACGACAGCCACCTCGACCAATTCAAGCAATGGGCGCAGGTGGCCCGCTCTGGCGGTGCGCAGGTGTGGATGCAAATCAGCCATCCGGGCCGGCAAATGATGGCGGCACTGGGGCAAGAAACCTGGTCCGCGTCTGCGGTGCCCTTGGACATGGGCAATTTGTCGAACAAGTTCTCAGTACCCAAAGCCATGAGTGCGGCGGATATCCATGAAATTGAGCAGCGTTTTGTACGCACGGCGCAACTGGCCGAGCAGGCCGGTTTCAATGGCGTGCAAATCCATGCGGCGCATGGCTATTTGCTGAGCCAATTTCTATCCCCCATTTGCAACCAGCGGCAAGACGCCTGGGGCGGCAGCATCGAGAACCGCGCCCGGCTGCTGGTCGATACCGTCAAAGCGGTGCGGGCCGTGGTGGCGCCGCAGTTTGCGGTGGCCGTCAAGCTGAATTCGGCCGACTTTCAACGCGGTGGCTTCAGCCTGCAGGACGCGCACCAGGTGGTGCAAATGCTCAATGCTTTGAATATCGACGTGATCGAGGTCTCGGGCGGCAGCTACGAGGCGCCCGCCATGCAAGGCCAAGCCCGGGACGGACGCACGCTGGCACGGGAAGCCTACTTTCTGGAGTTCGCGCAGGACATGCTGGCCCTGGCCCAGATGCCGCTCATGGTGACGGGCGGCATTCGCCGCAAGGCCGTCGCCGACAAGGTGGTGCGCAGCGGTGTGGCGCTGGTAGGCATTGCGACTGCTTTGGCCATCCATCCCTCGCTGCCCAATGCTTGGCGCGCAGGTCAGGATGTGGCGCCAGAGTTGAGCCCCATCACCTGGAAAAACAAAATGATGGCGTCCTTGGCCACCATGGCGCGGGTGAAATACCAGCTCAAGCGCCTGAGCCAGGGCCGCGCCACCAAGCCACAGATTTCACCTTTGTGGGCCTTGGTTTCGCAGCAGCTCATGGCGGGCCGACAGTCCAAACATTACCGTCAATGGATGGTAAGCCGTAGCACTTAATTTTTTGCAGGCGCCGGGCTTTGCGCTCTGCGCTGGCGCAAGCGCACCACCATGTAGGCCACCACAGCAAGGTTCAACACCAGAACGCCGGCGTTGATCCATGTGGTGCTGTGGAGCAGGTGGCTCACTTCGAGTGGCAGGTACATGGCGCCCGACACTGCAGCCAGCCATTCAGCCCAAGCGCGGTCTTTCCACAGGCCATAGGCTTCGCTGAGCCGAATGCCCGAGTAGCCCCATAGCAGAAGCACCACCTGGCGCAGATTGGCATTGGCCAGCAGCGTTGCATCGTCCAGGAGCATGCGCGGGTAGTGGGCTTCGGGGTCTAGATGGAAGTACCCAATCAGGGCATGCGCGGTGGCCTGGATGTCGTGGTGCACCAGACTCAACAAGCCAAGGCTGGCGGCGATGGCGGCAAACCCCTTGAGCGCTTCAAACAGTGCAATGAGGTGAAGGGTTGCAGCCCGTGCTTGGTAATGGTCGTTTGGCATGCGATTGGGGGAGGGGTTGGGCGACTGCAAGGCAGACCTGGTGGCAAGGTTCTAGCGCCCCGCAGTCCGCTCGCAACACGCTGGTGAAGGGGCACTGGCTATTAAACGCCAAGAACCCAGGAGTCGCGCAGTGCGCGCTGGAGGTGTGCCATCAACCCAGGTGTTTTGCAGCCTCTCTGCGCGTCAGGCCCGAAAGACTTTGTGCGTGCTGCGCCAAAAAGGCGCGCACCGCCTCGGGCCGGGTACGGGCATGGTCGCGCAGCGCCCAGCCAATGGCTTTGCGGATAAAGAAATCGGGCTCAGGGGCCAGCGCAAGCGCGTAGTGCAGCAGCCGCAGCTCGTCGGTTTGCGCCTTCCAGCCCAGTTGGTGCAGCATGGCCACGCGGCGCACCCACAAGCTGGGGTGGTTCAGGCACGCGTCCATGGCGCGCTGCACATCGGGCTGGCCCGGGCGTGCACGCAGCAAGATATCGCCCACCACACCGGCCAGCCCATCCACCGTATCCCACCACGGTTTGCGCTGGACGAGCTGCAGCAAGTGCGCCACGCTTTCGGGGCCTAACCGCCGGTGGTATTTGGCCAGCAGATCCACCGCCACGTACTGAAATTCGCGCTCGGGCAATTCCCACAGCAGGTCGGCCAGCGCCAACAGATCGTACGCAGCCCAGGCGCTCAACTTGGGCAAGCCGCGCAGCGCCTGGCGGCGCGGGGTGGCGCGGATACCCAAGAACGCAAACTGATCGAGCATGTAGGCGCGCATGGGCACCGCTTGCTGCGCGTAGGCAAGGGGGCGCAGGGCGGCTTCGATTTGTGAGAGCCTGGCCGCTACGGGTGGGGTGGTCATAGGGTGCGCAAAGCGGATGAAATTACCACAGAGCAAGGTGGAAAAAGGGTGGCTTACCCCTGATGCAGGGTCAGATTTGACAGAAAATAGCATCCTAGCTACATTTGTAGTAAATAACTTTCAGGGGATAAAAATGGGAATGCCCGTACGCATTGACAGCGACTTGTACGACCAGGCCAAATCGCATGCAAACGCAGAGCGCCGCACCATTGCCGGCCAGATTGAGTTCTGGGCTCTGATCGGTAAAGCCGCCCTGGACAATCCAGATCTGCCCATCGACTTTGTCCGGGATCTGTTAATCGCCAAGGCCGAAGGCAAATCACTGGCCACCCCCTTCGTACCGCAGGGCCAGCAGTGATGGCGTCGGCGCCTGTGTCTGTCACCCAGTCGTCTGTATTCGCCAGAGCCTACAAGAAATTACACCTGCAGCAAAAGCAAGATGTCGATACGGCGGTCGAAGTGATCGTGTCAAATCCGCTTGCAGGCGCGGCCAAGCGAGGCGATCTTGCCGGGGTCTATGTCTACAAGTTCAATAGCCAGAGCCAATTGGTGCTGCTGGCATATCAGTTTGATCCGCAGACTCGCCATCTATTGCTACTTGGCTCACACGAAAACTTCTATCGGGAACTAAAGCGCTGAAGCGGGTTTTGAACATCGTAAGAGCTGAAAGAGGACCATCAATTCGAGACAAGGATCGGCAGCAGCGACCCGTTGCGGACGGTCGCCACATCGCCTTAGGCGGCGGCGATGCAGCGATAGCTGTCCTCTGATTTCGCTCGTACAAGCTTCCTTTTTTAGCTTACTACCGGAGAGCAAATTTCGACGAGCGTCCCATCAGGACAGCGGACATAGGAAACGGTCTGACCCCACGGTTTCAAGAGAGGTTCCTTAATGGACACTGCTCCCTGATCTATTGCCTTCGCATGCGCTGCTGCGACATCGTCTGTGACAAGTGCAATCTCTATGCCCAGCGGTTCTCCTGAATTACTCGCCTTGACATAACCACCGGGCAGATTGGATGCGCCAAGGTCATGGGTTGCGAACGCCAGTGCAGTCGCACCGGTGTCCATTTCGCCGTAGCCCGATTCGTGAACGAAGCGCCGCTTTAATCCAAATGCCTTTTCAAAGAACTCTACAGACGCAAGTACATCAGGGACATATACGATGGTGTAACCGAATTTCATGATTTTCTCCTCGCGTTCAACGCCAAATCCGCCTTGCCCTTGACCGTGAATTTCCACCATGGCAGCGATTCCCCTGTATCCATGAAGTGCTTCACGGACAGCAGTGTGTAGTAAACACAGGGGTCATGCCTATGCCCCATTACCGCCTCCAAGTCATTGAAAATCTTGAGGGCGTCATTACCTTTGAAATCGTCAGGCGAGCCAATCCCAATGGCCATCAGGTCGGTAGCGATAGCTTTTCCAATATTTGGTAACGCAGTCAACTTCGTAAGCATATGTGCCTCCGCCAATTCAATGCGCGCGCATTCTCGTCGAACGAGGGTGAGAAAAATCCAGCCAGTCCGATGACGGCAAACAGCCTAGCCACCACACACGCCTCACCCCCGCCGCAACCACTCCCCCAGCCGGTCCACCCCCTGCGTCAACCTTCCGAGGTCTTTGGACGCAAAACACCAGCGCAGCCAGCCTGCCGCCTCAGGCGCAAAGGCGCTGCCGGGCGCCAGGCCCAAGCCAGCCTCAGTGACCAGGCGTTTGGCGGTGGCCAACGAGTCGCTGTGGCCAGGTAGCTGAAAGAAGGCGTACATGCCACCCAAGGGCAGCGCCACCTGCACGTCGGGCAGGGTGCGCAGCGCGGGGATCAGGGTGTCGCGGCAGGTTTTGAGGTGCGCCACCACGCGGGGCGTGACCTCGTCACGGCGCTCCAGCGCCACGATGCCTGCGCGCTGGGTAAACACGCTGGCGCACGAGGTGTTGAATTCCACCAGTTTGCCCATGGCCGCCGTCATGGATGGCGGCATGACCAACCAACCCAGGCGCCAGCCGGTCATGAGATAGCTTTTGGAAAAGCTGTGCACCACCAGCAAGCGGTCTTCGGGCGCGGCAATGTCCAAAAAGCTGGGCGCGCAGGCGTTGGTGCTGGGGGCGTAGTACAGGTTCTCGTACACCTCGTCGGCCAAGATCCAGGTGCCGGTGCGGCGGCAGTGGGCCAGGATGGCGGTCTGCTCCTCGCGGCTCAGGGTCCAGCCGGTGGGGTTGTTGGGGGCGTTCACAATCAACAGCTTGGTGCCGGGGGTGATGCCCTCCAGCAACCGGGGCAAATCCAGCGTCCAGGCGCCAGCATCTGGCCCGGTGCTTTGCGGCGTGAGCGCCACGGTGCGCAGCTTGGCGCCCATGATCAACGCCTGCGCCGTCAGGTTGGGCCACACTGGCGTGACGGCCACCACTTCGTCGCCCGCGTCCACCAGCGCCTGCACCGCCAGCATGAGCGCATTGACCCCCCCGGTGGTCACGGCAATGCGCTCCATGGCAATGGGAGTGGCGCCGGGCTGGCTGGCGTGCTTGGCCGTCATGGCGCTGGCAATGGCCTGGCGCAGCTCGGGCAGGCCCAGGTTGTGGGCATAAAAGGTTTCGCCGCGCTGCAGCGATTCAATGGCGGCTTGGCGGATGAAATCGGGCGTGACTTCGTCGCTCTCGCCGAACCAAAAGGCCAGCACGTCGCTGCGGCCCAGGCCTGCATTGGCCACTTCGCGGATTTGCGATTCTTCGAGGTTTTGGATGGTTGGGCGCATGGGCTCTTTGTAGAACGGGTTCAGGAAAACAGCGCCTGGTATTGCGCGCGCAGCAGGTTCTTTTGCACCTTGCCCATGGCGTTGCGCGGCAGCTCTGCCACCACCACGCAGTGCTTGGGGATTTTGAAATTGGCCAGCTGTGTTTTGAGCGCGGCCACGATGGCGCTGGCCTGCGGTTGCGCGCCCGCCTTGGCAATCACCACGGCCACGCCTACTTCGCCAAAGTCCGGGTGTGGCACGCCCACCAGGGCGCTCTCGGCCACGCCGGGCAGCTCGTTGATATAGCCCTCAATCTCTGCCGGGTAGACGTTGTAACCGCCGCTGATGATCAGGTCTTTGCTGCGCCCCACGATGTGCACATAGCCGCGCTCGTCCACTTTGCCCACGTCGCCGGTTCTGAAAAAGCCGTCGGCGGTAAATTCTTCAGCCGTCTTCTCAGGCATGCGCCAGTAGCCGGCAAACACATTGGGGCCGCGCACCTGGATGCCGCCAATCTCGCCTACCGCTAGCGGCGCATCGCCCTCGCCCGCCACGCGCAAGCTCACGCCCGGCAGGGGAAAGCCCACGGTGGCACCCCGGCGCTCGCTTTGCTTTTGATAGCGTGGGTCCGCCGTGTAGGGGTTGGAGGTAAGCATCACCGTCTCGCTCATACCGTAGCGCTCCAAGATGGTGTGGCCGGTGCGCGCGGTCCAGTCCTTGAAGGTTTCCAGCAGCAGCGGTGCCGAGCCAGAGATGAACAAACGCATGGCCCGGGTGGCCGCTGGCGTCAGGCCCGGTTCGGCCAAGAGGCGCACGTACAGTGTGGGCACGCCCATAAACACGGTGGCCTGCGCCATGTGCGCCAGCACCGTCTTGGGGTCGAATTTGTTCAGCCAAATCATCTTGCTGCCATTGAGTAGCGCGCCATGGATGGCCACAAACAAGCCGTGCACATGGAAGA
>CANGHQ010000031.1 GCA_947453585.1 Burkholderiales bacterium
AACCCGCCCCGTCGGCCTTGAAGGCCTGCACCACATCGGGCGACAGGCGTATGGTGGTAGAGACCTTGGGCGCCGCCTTCAAGGTTCCCGCAGGGCGCCCCGCACGGCGCGCCACGATTTGCGCCGCTGAGCTCACGCGTCCCTCGCCTCGCTGCGCCTGGTCAAGTGAGCGCAATACTGCAGCCTCGAACTCAAGGACCTCTGGGTCTGTCGCTGATTTAGTTTTTCCCATTGAAACGCTCCCGCAATTGCACTAAAAATTCAGGCCGCAAGTTATCAAACTTGGCCTTGGCGTACACCAGCAACAAAACAATTTCCCCGCTGGCAAGCCGGTTGAAGTAGATCACCCGTGCTCCGCCCCTCTTTCCCATACCCTGTCGCGTCCAACGCACTTTTCGCAAACCGCCCGCGCCGGGAATGACATCACCCGCAAGCGCGTTCTCCGCAATCCAATCAATGAATTCGGCGCACTCAGGCTCACTCCAAACCTTGAGAGACCACGCGATGAATTCAGGGGTTTCGATGACGGTCCAAATTTTATGTTACTACAAAAAATTGACATATCTTGATTCCCACCTGTGCGCAAGTTGGCTTGTCAATCCGAATTACTTTGCAAAAATGGAATGTAATACATAAAGGCATCGGCGACGACACGCCACACGGCAAACCAGCCCAAGGTCACGCGGCTTCCCTGCTCCCAACAGACTGCGACGCCCACGAAATGCGGCTAGCACAGCCCCCTCCCCTAAAATCCCCCCTTTCGCGCCCCGCCGCGCAGCCTCTTTGGAAACTCCCGCTTTGTCCTTCGCCTCTGAAACCCGCCGCCGTCGCACCTTCGCCATCATTTCCCACCCGGACGCGGGCAAGACCACGCTGACTGAGAAGCTCTTGCTGTTCTCGGGTGCGATTCAGATTGCCGGCTCGGTCAAGGCGCGCAAGGCCAGTCGCCACGCCACGAGTGACTGGATGGAGATTGAGAAGCAGCGCGGGATTTCGGTGGCATCAAGCGTGATGCAGATGATCTACCGCGACCACGTCATCAACCTGCTGGACACGCCGGGGCACAAAGACTTCTCGGAAGACACCTACCGCGTGCTGACCGCGGTGGACGCGGCGCTGATGGTGATTGACGCGGCCAACGGCGTAGAAGCCCAGACGCGCCGCCTGATTGAAGTCTGCCGCCAGCGCAACACGCCTATCATCACTTTCGTCAACAAAATGGACCGCGAGGTGCGTGAGCCGCTGGACATATTGGACGAGATTGAGCGTGAACTCGGCATGCCCTGCGTGCCCATGACCTGGCCGGTGGGCCAGGGCAAGCTGTTTGGCGGCATCATCAACCTGCGCACGCAGGCGATGACGGTGTTCGAGTCCGGCAGCGAACGCCTGCCGCAAGACTTTGACGCCATTGCCCTCTCGCACCCCGAGGCGCTGCAAAAGCGCTTTGGCCATGAATGGACCAGCGCCATAGAAAGCATGGAACTGGCCACCGGCGCATCGCCCGCCTGGGACCACGCCGCCTTTTTGGCCGGCAAGCAAACGCCTGTGTTTTTTGGCTCAGGCGTGAACAATTTTGGTGTGATGGAGGTGCTCGACGCTCTGGTCGATCTGGCCCCGGCGCCGCAAAGCCGCACCAGCACGCTGCTGGTGAACAAAGTGCCCGTCGTCAAAGTGATGCAGCCCGAGGACGAGCAGTTCAGCGGCGTGGTGTTCAAGGTGCAGGCCAATATGGACGCCAACCACCGCGACCGCATTGCTTTTGTGCGCATGGCCTCGGGCAAGTACACGCCGGGCATGAAGCTCAAGGTCATGCGCACCGCCAAAGAGCTGCGCCCCACCAGCGTGGTGACCTTCATGAGCCAGCGCCGCGAGGCGGTGGAAGAGGCCTATGCCGGCGACATCGTGGGCTTTACCACCCACGGCGGCGTGCAACTTGGCGACACCATTACCGACGGCAGCGTCAACCTGCAATACACCGGCCTGCCGTTTTTTGCGCCCGAGCTGTTCATGACCGTGGTGCTGCGCAACCCGCTGCGCACCAAGCAGTTGCAACAAGGCCTGGCGCAGCTCGGTGAAGAAGGTGCCATTCAGGTGTTCAAGCCCGAGATGGGCGGCAATATGCTGCTGGGCGCTGTGGGCCAACTGCAGTTTGAAGTGGTGCAGCACCGCTTGAAAGGCGAGTACGACGCCGACATTCGCCTGGAAGGCTGCCAGTACACCGGCGCGCGATGGATTACCGCCGACACGCCCAAAGAGCTGCAAGACTTTGTCAACGCCTACCCCCAGCGCATGGCGCGCGACGCGGCCAACACGCTGGCTTATTTGTGCACCAGCCCGTATGACGTGCGCCTGGCGCAAGAGCGCTTTCCCAAAATCCACTTCCACCCGCTGCGCGAGCACGCGGGCCTGGCGCTGGGCAGCGCGGGTTAAGCCGGCGGCCCACTATGCGCACCGCATCGCGCCAGGGTTTGCTGGCGATTTTTGGCTCGACGCTGTTCCAGCTCACGGGCATTTTTATGCTTTCACCGCTGCTGTTGCTGCTGCTGCGCCGCGCCGAAGTGTCCAACACCATGGCTGGCCTGTTTGCGGCTACCTCGTGGCTGGGCATCTTCATCATCACGCCGTTTGCTTCGCAGCTCACGCGCCGCGTTGGGCGCAGGCGCGCGCTGTGGCTGGCGTCAACCGTGCCGCTAGCCACCGCCTTTGGCTTTTTGCTGACCACGCGCCTGGAGGTCTGGTTTGCGCTGGAACTGTGCGCCAGCGTGGCCGGGGGCCTGCGCTGGGTGCTGGCGGAGTCATTCATAGCCGAATTCACCCCGCCCGACCAGCGTGGCCGCTATATCGGCGCCTACGCCACCATGATCGGCCTGACGTTTGTCATGGGCCCGGCGCTTTTGGCCTGGCTGGGCGACGGCAGCCCGTATGCGCTTTGGGTGGTGATTGGCTTTTTGGTGGTGGGCCTGGCGTGGACGGCGCTGGTGCCACGCACGCCGCCAGAACATGACGCTGATTCAGCCAAAGTCGGTTTCGCAGGCCTGTGGCACGCGGTGGCGGCGCACCCGGTTGTCATGCTGGCGGGCTTTGTTGGCGGATTTTTTGAGCTAGGCTTAGCGTCCATCTTGCCGCTGTATGGCCTGACATTGGGGCTACCCACGGGCGCGGCCACCTTGCTGGTGTCGGTGAGCGGCCTGGGCGGCATGTTGCTGGCATTCCCCACCGGCATGCTGATCGACCGCCTAGAAAACCCGGCACAAGGAAGGCGCACAGTGATGCTGGCGCTGGTGGCCTTGCTGCTGGCAGCGTCCTTTGTCCTCTTTGGCGTGTTAGATGCCCCTTGGCTGATGTGGCCCATAGCCGCCGTGTGGGGTGCGGCCGGAGGCAATTTGTACACCCTCACCATGACCGACATCAGCAGCCGCGAGCGCGGCATCACCCTGGTCAACAGCACGGCGGTGCTGGTGCTGGCCTACACGCTGGGAGCGCTGATAGCCTCGTCCATGTCAGGAGCGCTGATTGACACCTCGCCCTGGCTGGGTTTTCCGCTGGTCTTGGTGCTGGTGTCGGGTCTGGCGACTGCGACACTGGTGTGGGCGCGGCGAAGGCGGGAGATTTAGGGCCGCGTTCAAGCGCTGAAAGCCGCTTGTCCACTGGCTGGGCGCCTTTTACCCCACCTTGCTCAAGCGTTCCGCCATGCGGGTTTGCCAGCCAGGCCCGGTGGCCTTCCAGTGCGCAATCACGTCTGCGGGCAAGCGCAATGAAATCAATTGGCGTGGGTTGCTTGAAAGTGGCCTGCCGCCTTTGTTGATAGTTGCCCGCGCTAGCATCTCGTCGGTAAGTTCGGGCAGCTCTTCGTATTCCTCGGGCGCCACGGCATGCGCGTCCACCCACGCCAGGTCAGACTTCAAGGAGCGGCGCGATGCGCCTTTTTTCGCGGTCATTGGCTTTCCTCATGCTAAAAACATGGCGATCCGCGCCACGCGGTGCATATCCAACCACCACCATTCGGCCTTCCAATTTTCCGAAGCAGATCATGCGCATCTCGCCATAGTCCCTGCGCGTGTCTTCCAATTCCAGCGTGACACCGGCGAAGACCAAGGCGGCGTCTTCAAAGTTCAGCCCACGCTCAGACAAGGCCGCGTCACGCTTGAGAGGATCGAAGGTGATTTTCACAGGTTATTGTAGATACAAGAACTTATGACTGCAATGTGGTAACTCTCACCCAAAAGCCTGCAACACATTGACCGCGTTCACCCCCACCGCGTCCACCGCATAACCGCCCTCAAACACCAGCACTGTGGGCAGGCCTACGGCGGCCAGGCGCTCGCCCAGGCGCAGGTAGTCGTCGCTTTGCAGCGCGAAGCCAGAGATGGGGTCGCCCGCAAAGGTGTCCACGCCCAGCGACACCACCAGCGCCTGCGCGCCAAAGCGGCCAATCGCTGCCAGCGCCACTTCCAGGGCGTCGGACCATTCGGGGTAAGCGGTGCCGAGCGGCAGCGGCAAATTGAGGTTGGCGCCCTCGCCTGCGCCCTGACCAGTCTCGTCGGCGTGGCCCAAAAAGAAGGGGTATTCGGTGCGCGGGTCACCATGCAGGCTGGCGAAGAACACGTCTGGGCGGTCATAAAAGATGGCTTGCGTGCCGTTGCCGTGGTGGTAGTCCACGTCCAAAATCGCCACGCGCTCCAGGCCACTGTTGCGCAGGTGCTGCGCGGCCAGGGCGGCGTTGTTCAAAAAGCAGTAGCCGCCAAAGAAGTCCTCGCCCGCGTGGTGGCCGGGTGGGCGGCTCAGGGCGAAGGCGGCGCGGGCGCCCTGCGCCACGTGTTGCGCCGCGCTCAGGGCGCATTCGGCCCCAGCACGCGCCGCCACCCAGGTGCCGGACGTGAGGGGCGAACCGGCGTCAAACGAATACAGTCCCATGCGCGCGGCAAAGTTTTCTGGCTCCACATCCGTGCGAAAACCGCGCGTGGGCCACACGCTGGGCAGCGCGTCGTGCGCTGCGTTGGCGGGGTCGATGGCGACCCACTGGTCCCAGGCAGTCTCCAGAAACTTCAGATAACGCGGACTGTGGATGGATTCGAGCGCAGCAGCGTCAAAAGGCTGGGGGTTGCGCACCTCGCCCAACTGGCGGCGCTGCAATTCGGCCAGCACGTGGTCGGCGCGGGCGGGCACTTCGTGGCAGGGGACGAGTGCGCCCCGGAACATCTCGAACTGGCCCTGGTGCAGGGCGTGGTGGGGGTTGTAGAAAGTGATCATGGCATAGGGGGTGAACGGTTGGGCGAGCTTACAGGGCCAGATTGGTCGTGCCATCACCGCAAATTTCTTAGATAAAACTCAAAAATATGCTTTAAATCAAATAATTCCTATAAATGGGAAAAAATCCCATACAATCGGCGCCATGAACATTTCACCCAGCCCCAGCCAAAGCGTGATGGACGAAGCGTTGGCGATCGCCGAGCCCCTGGTCTTGTGGATGCTTCGCTCAGGTGTGGGCTACGCCGAATTCGCCCAGGCGCTCAAGCCTGTGTTTTTGGCGCAGGCGCGCTTGGAACTCGCGCGCAACGGCCAGCGCGACAGCGATTCGGCCATCAGCCTGTTGTCCGGCCTGCACCGCAAAGACGTTCGGGCCTTTCGGGAGTCGGCCCATCAGGCCATGGCCCGTGTTAAGGAGGACGGCTCCAGCTGGGGCAAGCCCAGCGCGGCAAACCAGGTGGTCACGCGGTGGTTGAGCCGGGATGACTGGGGCGACTGCATTCCTTTCAGTGGCGACGCTCCATCATTTGAGGCGCTGGCGCGCGCGGTATCCAAAGACTTCCATCCCCGCGCTGTGTTGCAGGAAATGCAGCGTCTGGGAGTGGCGCGTGAAGTGGACGGCCAAGTCCAACTTTTGCGTGAGGCCTTTGTGCCAGACGCCAAACACAAGGAGTCGCGCGAATTGCTAGCGGGCTCTGTAGCAGACCATTTGGCCGCTGGCGTGCACAACCTCAGCGAAGCAAGTGGCCCAAAGTTCCTTGAGCAAAGTGTGTTTGCCGACGGCCTGAGCGCAGAGTCGGTGCAAGAGCTCAATTTGATGGCCAACGCCCTGTGGGCCCATGTGCTGCAAGCGGTGATGGCCAAGGCAGTTCCGCTGTGTGACCGCGACCTCCACCACCCGGCGCCGCAGCGCTTTCGCCTGGGACTGTTCACCTTCTCGGCCCCCGAATTCAAGCCCGAAAACACCGGAGATAACGCGTCATGAAAACCATTTTTTCCTGCCACCAGCAGGGTCTGCGGGCGATGACCTTGCTTGTGCTGACCTCTTTCTTGCTGGCCTGTGGTGGTGGCATCTCTCTGTCGGGCGTGGGCAGCGGTGGCAGCGGTATTGCAGAGGGTTCGATCTCCGGTTTTGGCAGCGTGATTGTCAACGGCGTGGAATACGACGACAGCAACGCGGTGAGCCAAACCGAAGACGCCACCGGACAAAAAACCTTGAGTGCTGCCAAGCTCGGCCAGATGGTTCGCGTCACCCAGAGCAAAGATGGTACAGCCGACACGATTGAGATATTGCCGCAGTTGCGTGGCCCCGTGACCAGCGCCAGCTCGGACGGCGTGTACCTCCAAGTCATGGGCCAGTGGGTACGGGTGGTGTCTGTCAGCAACACCAGTGGCACCGCCACGGTGGTCGAAAATTATGACGGGATTGGCTCCATCGCCAAAGATGATTCAGTAGAGGTGCATGGCGTATGGACGCAGGATGCGGCCAAGCGTGTTCCGGTATTGGTGGCATCGCGGATTGAAAAATTGTCAGCGTCTTTTGAGCTTCTCATCAGCGGCCAGGTAACGTCAGTGAGCCAAGGCAAATTCACGATCAACGGCAGCAGCGTGGTGGTTGACGGCGGGGCTTCCCCCTCCATGCCAGTGGGTAGTCAAGTAACAGCTTGGTTGAGCCAATGGGACAGCGGTGCCCAGGCCCAGCGGGCCACCCGCACCAAGGACGCTGCCCCCGTGCCTACAGGCACCCAATTGCTGCGCCTTGATGTCATGGCGGCCAAAAATGACGTGTCGAATGGTCAACTGCGGGCGCAAGGCAGACCCATTGCGGTTCCTACGAACTTGCTGAGTCAATTTCCCAACAGTCCTGCGCCGCTCTTGCTGGAGGCCACATTGCAAAACGGCGTTTGGACGGCCACCGCACTTCGAGCGCGAAGCCGGCCCGAAGACCTGGGGGGCGAAATATTGCTCAAGGGCGCCATACCTTGGGACGCCACAGCCTCCACCCTGACCCTGCGCGAGGCAAAGGTTGCCATTGGAAGTGCAACGGTAATCAGCGCGAACTGCCCCCAAAGTGGAACCATGGTCTTCCTAGAGGTGCGTGCGCTACGCGGCCCTCCCGGAACTACCCCTGTGGCTACCAGCATCAATTGCCTAAGCGCCCCGCCTAGCGACAGCGTCATTCGCCAAGGTGGTGTTGTGCAAAGCATCTCGGCCGATCGCCAGAGCCTCACGGTGAAGTTCGACGACCAAACGAACCCGACCGCCATGGTGCTTTTCGCCGGCTCGATGTTGCCGCCCCCGCCCAACGACATCGACTATCTGATCCAGAGGCAACTGCATGTTGACGTCGAGTACCAAGTGGTCGCTGGGCGAAACCAGCTGCGCTCCATCAATCAGCCACCCGGGCTACCCGCCCCTCAGTAAAACCATTTACCAGGAGATATTTCCATGAAAACTGCCGCCTCTGATGCCGCATCCGATCGACCTTCCACGCGGAGATCATCCGCTTATACAACAGCCTTGGCCGTAGTAGTCAGCAATGCGCTGGTGCTTTTCGGCGCGCTGGCTGCACCAGCACCCCCTCCGGGTGCCCCTCCTGGGCCACCTCCAGGCGCGCCCAGGCCTGCAATGCCCGCCCCCAAGCTTGTGAACCCGCCGGCACCAACACGCAGCGCCTTGCAGGAATTGGGGGAAAAGATATTCAACGACACCAATTTGTCCGAGCCGCGCGGCACCGCTTGCGCCAGCTGCCACTCGGCAGCCACAGGGTTTGCCAATCTCAACGGCTCGCGCATTGGCGTTCCCCTGGGCAGCCGCCCCAATGCCTTTGGAACTCGCGCCGTCATCCACAACTCGTACAGCAGCTTCACCCCCGCATTCTCATTTCGCGTGCGCGATGGTGACGTCGATCCGATGGGTGGTTTGTTCTGGGACGGTCGAGTTGATACCCTGGCGCAGCAGGCACAAGGTCCGTTTCTCGCTGCATTGGAGATGAACAACAAGGACGCAGCCAGCGTGGTCGCAAAAATTGCGGCATCAAATTATGCGGGCCAAATGAGCGCCGTCTTTGGTGCAGACGTGTTCAAGGACTCCACCAAAGCCTTTGGGCGAGTTGCTGATGCCATTGCGGCTTTTGAAGCCACCAACAAGTTCCAGTCCTTTTCTTCGCGTTACGACCAGTTTGTCGCTGGCAAGGCCCAGCTCACGCCCACCGAGACCAGTGGAATGAACCTGTTCATGGATCCTAAAAAAGGCAACTGCGCGAGCTGCCACACCATGAACCCCAAGGCCAGCGGCCCGACCGACAACCTGTTTACCGATTTTGGGCATTACGCCAGCGGTATTCCGCGCAATAAGAGCATTCCAGCCAACGCCAATCCTTCGTACTTCGATCTCGGTCTGTGCGGTCCGCAAAGAACGCGCCCGGCGCTTAGCGCCAACGTCCCGGCGGGCGTGAGCGTAGAAAAGTTTTGCGGCACTTTCAAAATGCCTTCCCTGCGCAACGTAGCGCAGCGCCAGGCTTTTATGCACAACGGATTTTTTAATAATCTGCGTGACGTGGTGAGCTTTTATGCCAGCCGCAACAGCGACCCCAAGCGCTGGTACGGCTCCGCCGGTGTGCCCAATGATTTGCCTGCCGCCTATTTGGCAAATATCGTGAGTGACCGCGCTCCCTTCGACCGAGCTGCGTCCGCCGGGCCGGCGCTGACCGAGCGTGAGATTGACGATGTGCTCGCTTTCCTCAAGACCTTGAGTGACCAATTGCCGCCCGCCCCCGGCGCCGCGCCGCCAGCGCCAGCCCCGGCCCAGGTCGCCATGAATCCCTTCGGGTCCATGCCGCCCCCGCCACCACCCAAGCCCGCAGCGCGCTAGGAAAGTCTGGCTCAAAAGTGAGCGCTTCATTGGCCCCCAGCATTGGGGGCCAATGTGGCTTGTGGCTGACTCCCTGAATAGCGGGAAAGTTTGGAATTAGCGATTCAAACCTAGGGCATTCACCGCCCCAACACCCCCGCCAAGGCCACCCCCGTATGCGTGCCCAGGCGCACCACGTCTTCGGGCGTGGCAGCAGCCACCACGCGCCCGCCGCCGTTGCCGCCGTCGGGACCGAGGTCTATCACCCAGTCGGCCTCGGCAATCACGTCCAAGTCGTGCTCAATCACCACCACACTGTGGCCGCCGCGCACCAGGCGGTGCAGCACGTGGATGAGTTTTTCCACGTCGGCCATGTGCAGGCCGACGGTGGGTTCGTCCAGCACATACAGGGTGTGCGGGACTTTCTGGCCGCGCCGCGTGATGTCGTCGCGCACCTTGCTTAGTTCGGTCACCAGCTTGATGCGCTGCGCCTCGCCGCCGCTCAGCGTCGGTGAGGGCTGGCCCAGCGTCAAATAGCCCAGGCCCACGTCTTTGAGGAGTTGCAGCGGGTGGGCAATCACCGGCATGGCGGCGAAGAAGTCCACCGCTTCGTCCACTTCCATTTGCAGCACTTCGCCGATGTTTTTGCCCCGCCAGGTGACGGCCTGGGTTTCGGGGTTAAAGCGCGCGCCCTTGCAGGTTTCGCACAGCACTTTGACGTCGGGCAAAAAGCTCATGCCAATGGTGCGTATGCCCTGGCCTTCGCAGCCGGGGCAGCGGCCTTCGCCGGTGTTGAAGCTGAATCGGTTGGCGGCGTAGCCGCGCGCTTTGGCCTCTAGCGTGTCTGCAAAGAGTTTGCGGATGGTGTCCCAAAAGCCGATGTAGGTGGCGGGGCACGAGCGCGGGGTTTTGCCAATAGGCGTTTGGTCCACTTCGAGCACGCGGTCTATGGATTCAAAGCCCGTGATGCCAGTGCAACCGGTCCAGCGGATTGTTTCGCCCGCGTCCAGCGCGTCGCGTCCGGCTTTGGTGCTGCGTTTTTGCACGCCCGTTTGAACATTGGCCAGCAGCACGTCGCGGGCTAGCGTGGATTTGCCCGAACCCGAGACGCCGGTGATAGCCACCAGGCGCTGCAGGGGAATGTGGGCGGTAACGTCTTGCAGGTTGTGCAGACTGGCGCCGGTGACGGTGAGCCAGTTGATTTTTTCGTGCTGGCTTGTTGGCGTTGCACTTGGTGCTGTGCCCGCAGCGCCGGGCCTTGGGGCGGGCTCCTCATGGTGCGAGCACAAATCGTCACCCGCCCCAAGGCCC
>CANGHQ010000032.1 GCA_947453585.1 Burkholderiales bacterium
ACTGCTGTTGGTCTGTAGGCGCCCTTCGATACGTATGGTTCTGGCCGTTCCTGTTTGCTCCAAGGCCGTTGCACCCGCTCTAAAAGTCCATTGATTGCGATTGGACATTTCGGTGTAGACGAGACAGTTGTGCTGCAACAAGTCTTCCGGCTGCACGGGTGACGCGATGCCCAGTGGAAGAGTCTTCAGGTAGTCCTTGTGGGCCATTAGCATGCGATGTGATGTGCCAACGCGCCTCGCAATCAGGCCACTGTCCGACAGATCACCAATGCGCACGGACACATCTATGCCCTGCTCAACCAAGTCAACAAAACCATCGTGCAGACGCAAGTCAACCTTGACGTCCGGGTGCGCCGCCAAAAAGGTCTTCACCAGCGGCATCAGCTTCAAGCGCCCGAAACCCACAGATGCCGCCACACGCATCCAGCCGTTCAGTTGGGCCTCTCCTTGGCGCAAGTCCGACTCGGCTTCCGCAATTTCGGCTACCAGCCTGCGCGCTTGCTCGAAGTAGCGTGCGCCCTCCTCAGACAGTGCCAATGAACGCGTGGTTCGGACCAGTAACTTGGTGCCGAGTTCTTTTTCCAGTGCGGCAACCTGTTTGCTGACGGCGCTTTGTGTCGAACTTAACTCTGCAGCGACGGCCGTAAAGCTGCCGGATTCGACCACCCGCACAAAGGTTCGCATTGCAGAAAGCTTGTCCATGAATCTCCAGTATATGCCACATATGACTAAGTCATAGGGAAAATTTCAGTCTATACCAACTTAAAGGAATCAGTCACAGTCCAGACTTCAATTATCCAACCAGGAAATCGCCATGAACCACATCAACGTCCCCACCCGCACAGAAGTCAGCGCAACCAATCAGGCCATCTTCGACCAACTTAAGGCTGGCCTGGGCATGGTTCCCAATCTCTACGCCACGTTCGCCCATTCGGATACGGCCCTGTCCACCTACATGGCATTTCAAAACTCCAAGAGCAGCGTCTCTGGCAAGGCACGCGAGGTCGTGAACCTCGTCGTCAGCCAGGTCAACGAATGCCAGTACTGCCTGGCCGCCCACACCATGTTGGGCAAGATGAATGGCTTCACCGAAGATCAAATCTTGGAAATCCGCCACGGCCACGCCGGGTTTGACGCCAAGTTTGACGCACTGGCCCGGCTGACCAAGGGCATCGTACAAAGCCGTGGCCATGTGGATCAAGCATTGGTCGATGCTTTTTTTGCCGCTGGCTGGACGAAGGAAAACCTGGTCGATGCGATTGTCGTCATCGGCGACAAAACAGTAAGCAACTACCTGCACTCGACTACGAAGATTCCAGTTGACTTCCCTGCTGCACCAAAGCTCGATTGATTCGTAGAAGTACGTAGAGCCCTATGCAGAAAACGATGCTCGTACAGTCCGCGCGATTGCCCGAGGACGAACCCAATAGACTAATGATGGGTATCTTCGTGGGACTGCTTGCTGCCAGCATTGGCGCGATCTACACGGTCTACGCTCGCTGGGGCCTAGTGCGAGGGCTTTCCTCACCTGACTTGACAGCACTTCGCTTTGGAGTGGCAGGCATCGCCACATTCCCTTTGCTGTTGCATGCCATCTTCAACCACCGCGTAACCTTGATCGATAAGTGGCGTGTCTGGCTGGCCGTTTCGTTTTTGGCGGGGACACCGTTCGGTCTCCTGATGTTTGGCGCACTTCAATTTGCGCCCGCGAGCCACGTCGCCGTATTTCCATTTGCATCCATGAGTGTGATGGGCATGCTCCTTGGCTCCTGGATTTTGAACGACCCGCTTACAAGCAGAAAGGTTTTGGGAATTGCTGTGGTCTTGGCTGGCCTTGTCTTGATCTCCGGAATGGATGCGTCAAGCTTTACAGCGCGCACGCTGCTGGGAGATGCCATGTTCATCGCAGCCGGAACGCTATGGGCTGGATTTGGTGTGCTGCTACGAAAGCATCGGCTCGATCCCTTGCTGGCTACTTCGGTCATCGCCTTTTCGGCGCTTGCAACGTATGTTCCGATCTACATCTGGATGACTGGGGCCGTAAGCCTCCTGACGGCAAGCAGGGAAGTCTTTTGGACCGAGGTTTTGGTGCAAGGGCTGATTGCTGGGTGCGGTACGCTGTTTACCTACGCCAAGATGGTTGCCATCTTGGGTCCTGCGCGCGCTGCGGTCTTTCCAGCTTTAGCACCTGGATTCGCCGCGCTAATGGCATGGCCCGTCCTTGGGCACTTTCCCCGTTTCGAAGAAGTCATTGGCCTACTGGTTGTCATTGCCGGGCTGCTGTGTGCAGTCACGGCCGCACCCAAACGCTAACTCAAGTTTTTCACCCAACATCACAAAGTGGTCATTATGCAAATACAAGAATCCCTGGCTTCACAACTGGCAACCTACAAGGCCGGCTTTATCGGTCGGGCGCCAGCGCCACGCGTTGCGATGATGGAAGCCGCAACATCCCAACTCAAAAGCACCGGCATTGAATCGCTCGCATTGAAGGTTGGAGACCGCGCGCCAAGCTTCAGCCTACCGGATGCAAAGGGCGAACAGGTCAGCTTGAACCACCTGCTAGAACAAGGGCCAGTGGTTGCGATCTTCTATCGCGGCGGTTGGTGCCCCTATTGCAATTTGGAGCTGCGCGCGTGGCAAGCACATCTTGCCGAGTTGAACAGCTTGGGCGCTACCTTGGTAGCTATCTCGCCGCAGACCCCGGACAACTCACTGAGTACGGTAGAAAAGAATGAATTGGCTTTCAACGTACTGAGCGATTCAGACATGGCAGCGGCCCATGGCTTCGGCATTGCCTTCACCTTGCCTCCTGAACTGGTGGACCTGTATAGCTCCGTGGGGAACAACCTACCTGAACTCAACGGTAATGGTCAGTGGGTGCTGCCGGTGCCAGCGACCTTTGTGATCGACAGAAGCGGTGTGATTCAGTTTACGCATGTGGAAGCTGACTATCGGGAACGCGCTGAGCCGGGCGATGTGTTGGCTGCAATTCGGGGAATTGGGTCACACTAGCTCTGCGCCCGGGCGTGTAGCCGTTGCCAACAGGGCAAAATTCCGAGTAGCTGGTGCAAGTCACGTCTTCTGACCAGCCCCCCATAAACCGAAGCACCAGAAAGCCGCCTGCGGTTTGTGACTCCATTCAGCCTATTGCAGGCTCATATCCAGGTTCAGCCAATTACGGCTCCTAGCCCAAACGTGCCGTACCAACCGACCCGAACTAGCCGCGGCAGTCACCAGGCAGTTGCGTGACTGATGCACAGCCACCGCGTGATTTACCAGCCCGGCTGAACCCAGTTTTCCAATTCAAGCCCAGGCACGCGCACAAATTCAGAAGTGTTGTCTGCAACCAGCACCAAGCCTTCGTTGCGTGCGTGGCCTGCAATGTGCAGGTCATTCACGCCGATGGGCTGGCCGAGTTTTTCCAGGGCGTCAAGGATGGCGCCGTAGTGCTGCGCGGCCTTGGAGCCTTAGGGAGGAACTTCCGGACGGCTGTTTACCCTTAGCCCACGCAAGGTACGCCCCATCTAAACTTGGCCCCCACCAAGCCGGGATTGCACCGTCCGCCTGCTTTTCCTTCCACCCCTTTTGTGAGCTCCCCCATGTCCATTACCGTCTACGCTGCCCGCAACATCATCACCATGAACCCGATGCAGCCGCAGGCCACGCACGTGGCGGTGCGTGACGGGCGCATTTTGGGCGTGGGCGACCTGGCCACGCTGGCGCAGTGGGGGCCGCACACGCTGGACACGCGCTTTGCCGACCAGGTGCTCATGCCCGGCCTGGTGGAAGGCCACTGCCACCTGAAGGAAGGCAGCATGTGGAACATGCACTACCTGGGCTGGTTTGACCGGCGCGACCCGCAGGGCAAGGTCTGGAGCGGCCTGCGCTCGATGGACGCGGTGGTCAACCGGCTTGCCGCGATTGACGCGCAAATGCGCGCGGACGGGCACAGCGCCACCGAGCCGCTGATTGCCTGGGGCTTTGATCCCATCTACTTTGGTGGCGAACGCATGACGGTCGAGCACCTGGACCGCGCCAGCAGCGCGCGCCCCATCGTCATTGCCCACGCCAACGGCCACCTGATGAACGTCAACTCCGCCATGCTCGACATCGCCGGTGTGGACGCGGACAACGAGGTTGAAGGCGTGGTCAAGTTTGCCCACGGGCCGCTTATGGGCCAGCCCACGGGCGAGCTGCAAGAGCCTGCCGCCATGTTTTTGGTGATCCGCAAGGTGGGCGACGCCGGGCTGCTCTCGCCCATGACGGTGGAGGGCGTGAAGTCCTTTGCCGCGCTGGCCTGCATGCAGGGCGTCACTACCGCCACCGACCTGGTGAACAAACTCACCGACGCCGACTGCCAGACCCTCGAAGCCGCCCTGGTGCAAGACGACTGCGGCGTGCGCATCTTGCCGGCCTTTCAGGCTTTTCATGGCACGCATGGCGCGGCGCTGGGCGCGGCCCATGTGCAGCAGCTCATGGCGCGCAACACCGACCGCCTGCGCTACGGCCTGGTCAAGATGATGCTGGACGGCTCCATCCAGGGCTTTAGCGCGCGGCTGCGCTGGCCGGGCTATTTCAACGGCGCGCCCAACGGCATTTGGGTGACCGCGCCCGCGCAGTACGAGGCCGACTTTGAAACCTACCACCGCGCCGGTCTGCTGATCCACACCCACACCAACGGCGACGAGGCCAGCGAAGTAGCCGTCAACGCCATAGAGCGCGTGCTGACCAAAGCGCCGCGCGCCGACCACCGCCACACCCTGCAACACGCGCAGATGGTGGATGCGCCGCTGTTTCGCCGCATGGCCGCGCTGGGCCTGTGTGCCAATTTGTTTGCCAACCACCTGTGGTACTGGGGCGACCAGCATTACGAGGCGACCATGGGCCCGGACCGCGCCAACCGGCTTGACGGCTGCGCCAGCGCGCTGGCCGCAGGCGTGCACCTGGCCATCCACTCGGACGCGCCCGTCACGCCACTGGGGCCGCTGTTTACCGCCTGGTGCGCGGTGCACCGCGTCACGCCGCAGGGCCGGGTGCTGGGCGAGGCCGAGCGCATCAGCGTGGCCCAGGCGCTGCACGCCATCACCCTGGGTGCGGCCTGGACGCTCAAGCTCGACCACGAGATCGGCAGCATCGAATGCGGCAAGCGCGCCGACTTTTGTGTGCTGGCCGAAGACCCGCTGACCATCGACCCCATGCGCCTCAAAGACATTGCGGTCTGGGGCACGGTGCTCTCGGGCCGCGTATTTCAGGCGCGCGGTGGCTGACGCCGCTGGCGCGCAGGCAGCGCAGGTTTCCACGCCTGCGCCACGGCGCCTGCCGCTCACCGTCATTGGCGGCTTTTTGGGCGCGGGCAAAACCACACTGTTGCAGCACTGGCTGCGCCACGCCAATGGCCTGCGGCTGGCCATTTTGGTCAACGACTTTGGTGCCCTGAACCTGGACGCCACGCTGATTGCCGCGCACGACGGCGACACCTTTGCCCTGACCAACGGCTGCGTGTGCTGCCAGATTGGGGACGACATGGGCCGCGCCTTGGGCCAGGTACTGGACCGCGCCGACGACTTTGACGCGGTGGTGATTGAGGCCAGCGGCGTCTCAGACCCCTGGCGCATTGCGCAGCTTGGCCGCGCCGACCCCGGCCTCTCGCTGGACGGCGTGGTGGTGGTGCTCGACGCCAGCTGCGCGCTGGTGCAGGCGCACGACCCGCTCTTGGCCGACACCGTGCTGCGCCAGATGCGCGCGGCCGACCAGTTGGTGCTCAACCATTGCGATGTGGCCAGCGCTGAGCAGCTGCAAGCATTGCAAGAATGGCTGCACACCACTGCCCCCGGCATTGCCCAGTGGCCCACCACGCAAGCGCACGTGCCGCTGGCGGTGCTCAGCAGCACGGCGCTGCCTGGCGGCCCGCGCTGGGTGGCGGCCAGCGGATCGCCCGGACACTTGCTGGGCGCGGGGCCTGCGCCGCAGCACGGCCAGCAGTTCGCCAGCTGGTCGTGCCAGCCGGAGCGGCGCTTTGCGCTTGACGCGCTGCAAGCCTGGCTTAAAGCCACGCCGGTGGGCCTGCTACGCTTAAAAGGCTTTTTACAACTAGACCAAGACGCCGCGCTGTGGGCCGAGCTGCAATTTGCCGGACGCCAGGGCAGCGTGCGCAAATGCGCAGCGCCTGCCGGTGGCGCCGTGCTGGTGGCCATTGGCCTTACGGGCCAGCTGCCTACGGATGCGCTCAACACTTTTTTTGGAGATACCGAACATGGCAACAGTAAAAATTCTTGACGGCGGCATGGGCCGCGAACTCAAGCGCATGGGCGCGCCGTTCCAGCAGCCCGAGTGGTCGGCTTTGGCGCTGATGCAAGGGCCGCAGTTTGTGCGCCAGGCGCATGACGCTTTTGTGCAGGGCGGCGCGCAAATCATCACCACCAACAGCTACGCGGTCGTGCCTTTTCATATTGGCCAAGAGCGTTTTGACGCCCAAGGCGTAGCCCTGGCGCAACTGGCCGGTGAGCTGGCGCGCGCCAGTGCGGATGCGGCCCCCCACCCGGTCACGGTGGCCGGCTCGCTGCCCCCGGCGCTGGGCTCGTACCGGCCCGATTTGTTTGAGCCCGAGGCATCGGTGCGCATCCACCAGGCGCTGATTGCCGGGCTGGACGCCTCGGTGGACGTGTGGCTGGCCGAAACCCAAAGCTCGATTGCCGAAATCCAGGCGGTGCACGCCGCGCTGAACGGCAACCCCAAGCCCCTGTGGATCTCGTTCACCCTGGACGACGAACCCGAGGGCCACACGCCGGTGCTGCGCTCGGGCGAACCCGTGGGCGCGGCGGTGGCTGAGGCCCTGGCGCTGGGCGCGAAAGCTATTTTGTTCAACTGCAGCCAGCCCGAGGTGATGGAGGCGGCAGTGGTCGCGGCCAAACAAGCCATTACTTCAGCCGGCGCAACGGTAGACATTGGCGTCTACGCCAACGCCTTTCCGGCGCAGTCCAAAAAAGCCACGGCCAACGCGGTGATTTTGGACATCCGCGACGATCTGGACCCACTTTCCTACGTCGGCTGGGCGCAGCGCTGGGTGGACCAGGGCGCCACGCTGGTGGGCGGCTGCTGCGGCATTTCGCCCCAGCACATTGCCGAACTGGCACGCAACTTCGCCTGAGCGACTGTGCTGACGCTGGGGGCCGCTCAAGGGCGGCTACAGTGGCAGTTTTGACACCAAGGAACACCTGTGCGCATTTGGCAAAAACCGATCTCGGTTGAACTTCTGACCCAAGGCACCGCCAACACGGCCGACACCCATCTGGGCATTGAATTTATAGAGGTGGGCGACGACTACATCGTGGGCCGCGTGCCGGTAGACGCACGCACCCGCCAGCCCTATGGCCTGTTGCACGGCGGCATCTCGGTGGTGCTGGCCGAAACGCTGGGCTCGTGTGGCGCCGCTTTTTCGTGCCCGCCCGACCACCGCGCCGTGGGCCTGGACATCAACGCCAACCACCTCAAAGGCGCGACCAGCGGCTGGGTCACCGGCACCGCCCGTCCCATCCACCGCGGCCGCACCACGCAGGTCTGGGGTATTGAGCTGCGCGACGAAGCTGGCGACCTGACCTGTATCTCGCGTATCACCATGGCGATTCTGGCGCCGCGCTGAAAAGCGGCCCTGTTCGCCAGCAAGCACCCACGCAGTCCATGACAGCGCCGTCACCGCCTTCGCCAAATCCCGCTTTGCCCCAGGGGCAGCCAAGCGAGCCATTGCAAGTGGCCCGCAAGCTGCAAGCGCTTGGGCAATATGCACAAGCCGCCGCCTTGTGCGAGCCGCTGCTGGTGGGTGCGCCGCGCGACTTTGATTTGCTGCTGCTTCTTGGCACAGTCAAAGCGCAGACGCCGCAAGTGGAACAGTCCGTGGACCTGTTGTGCCGGGCCATCGAAGTCCGCCCTGACAGTGTTGCGGCCTATTACGCGCTGGGCTACGCCATGTGCAAACTGCAGCAGTTCGCAGCTGGCGTGGAGTGTTTTGACCAATGTCTGGCACTCAACCCTGGCTACGCCGAAGCCGCTTGCGACCGGGGCAGCGCACTGGTGGAACTCGGGCAGCACCAAGCCGCGCTGGAAAGCTATGCGCTGGCCATTGCCCTACGGCCTGCATATTCCGAAGCGTGGAGCAACCAGGGCAACGCCCTGTTGGCGCTGGGACAAACCGAAGCGGCCATTGCCAGCTTCAACCATGCATTGACACTGAACCCGCGGGCAGCGGCCACCTACCTGAACCTTGGCAACGCCTACCAGGCCGCAGGCGATGCAGCCCTGGCTCTATCAAGCTACGACCAGGCCATTGCGCTGCAGCCCAACTACCTTATCGCCCTGGCCAACCGTTGCGGCCCGCTCAAGCAGCAGCACCGACTGGACGATGCGGTGGCCAGCTGCAACCAGGCCCTCGCGCTCGACCCGCAGCACGCCGACACCTACTGGAACCGGGGGCTAACGTTGCTCTTACAGGGCAATTTGCGTCAGGGTTTTGCCGATTACCACTGGCGCTGGAAGCGCGCGGCGTTTGCACCGATCAAGCGCAATTTTCACCAGCCCCTGTGGCTGGGAGACACGCCGGTGCGCGGAAAGACCGTGCTGCTGCACGCCGAACAGGGCCTGGGCGACAGCCTGCAATTTGTGCGTTACACCCAAGCCTTGGCCGACTTAGGCGCGCGCGTAGTGCTCGAAGCCGAACCCGCGCTGTTTGAGTTGTTGGGCACACTGCGTGGCGTTGACCAACTGGTGCGCCAGGGCCAGCCCCTGCCCGCCTTTGACCTGCACTGCCCGCTGCTGAGCCTGCCCCTGGCCATGGGGACGGAACTGGACTCCATCCCTGGCCCAGTACCTTATCTGCGCGCATCCCCGGAACGCCAAGCCCCGTGGCGCGATCGGCTCGGGCCCCACCACGGCCTGCGGGTGGGTCTGGTCTGGAGCGGCAGCCCCACGCACCAAGACGACCACAACCGCAGCATCGCGCTGGAGGCGCTGTTGGCGCATTTGCCCGAGGGACCGCAATACGTCAGCCTGCAAAAAGAAGTGCGCGCCAGCGACCAGGTGGCGCTGGACACGGGGGGCTTGCTGCACTTTGGCCCGCAGTTGCAGAGCTTTTCTGACACCGCTGCGCTGTGCGCCTGCCTTGACTTGGTGATTTCGGTGGACACCAGCGTGGCGCACCTGAGCGGCGCCCTGGGCCAGCGCACCTGGATTTTGCTGCCCCACCTGCCAGACTGGCGCTGGCTGATGCACCGCAGCGACTCGCCCTGGTACCCCAGCGCGCGCCTGTACCGACAGGCCCAGGCGCGCGACTGGAGCGCACCGCTGGCGCAACTTGCCGCCCATTTACGGGCGCTGTCAGCCTGAAGACGCGCTTTGCCGTCGCAGTCTTCGCAAGCCCTTTGTTCCCCCCTGCCTGGAGACTCTTGCATGCTCAAACCCCGAATCTGGCTGGCTGCCAAACTCCTGCTGATAGTGCTCTTGCTGCTGGGCGTGGGCTTTTGGGCGGTGGGTGGGCGCCCCGGCGTACTCTTGCTCGTTGTCAAGTACATCATTCGCAAAGACTACGCGCCACCGCAAACCGTGGTGTGGCAGGCGCCTGCGGCATCGCCAAGCGGCAACGCCGCGCGCCCCCCCAATGTGCTGCTGATCGTGGCCGACGACCTGGGTTTTAACGATATCACCCTGCACGGCGGCGGTGTGGCCGGGGGCAGCGTGCCCACGCCCAATATCGACTCCATTGCCCAAGGCGGCGTGGATTTCTTGGCTGGCTATTCGGGCAACGCCACCTGCGCGCCCTCGCGCGCGGCCATGATGACCGGGCGCTACCCCACGCGCTTTGGCTTTGAGTTCACGCCCACGCCCAAGCAGTTCATGCAGGTGCTGGCCGCCACCAACTCGGGCGGTGCGGAGTTGCCCACGATTTACCACGCCGAGCGCGAGGCCGATCTGATTCCCTACGAAGACATGGGCCTGCCCACCACCGAAGTAACGCTGGCGCGCGCGCTCAAGGGCGCGGGCTACCGCACGCTGCAATTGGGCAAATGGCATTTGGGCGACAGCCCGCAGTTTCGGCCCTATGCGCACGGCTTTGACGAGTCACTATCCTTGCTGCATGGCGCGTCCATGTTCTTGCCTGAAAACTCCCCCGACGTGGTCAACGCCAAAATCGAATTTG